>DATLUW010001005.1:0-3358 GCA_035577825.1 Actinomycetota bacterium
GCAGGAGGCGAAGCGCCGCGGCGACGAGGAGGCCCACCCGCTCGACGAGGACTTCCTCCTCGCCCTCGAGCACGGCATGCCGCCGGCCGGGGGGATGGGGATCGGGATCGACCGGCTGACGATGGTGCTCACCGACCAGCCCTCGATCCGCGACGTGATCACCTTCCCCCACACGCGCCCGACGGACTGACCGGCCGGTCCCGGCTCGACCCGGCGGCGAATGGGCCCCCGGCACCCTGCCGAACGGACCGATTTCCTGAGAATCGGCGAGGGAAACTCATCCCGGAGGGATGACCGGCCGAATGTCCTAGCAGGCGAGTTTGTTCGTATAGGGTGTCGACAGGGAACCAGTCGAGGAACGAACCCAGGGAGCCCGACGTCCCAGGGAGGTCCGTCGAGGAGGCGTCATGACCGCGAATCTGTGGTCGGGCCTGACGGAGGCGAGGGGTATACTCGAATCCGGAGGGCGCTCAGGCGGCGCGGTGATCGTGCGCCACCGGGAGCGCCTCCTGCGCCTCGGGGGTAGGACGGGGTCCGCTGATCCCCGTGGGCACGCAGCAAGCGGGCCGGCGCTACCGGCCAGGAAGGCTTGACATGTTCGAACGGTTCACCGACCGAGCCAGGCGGGTCGTGGTTCTCGCGCAGGAAGAGGCGCGGATGCTGAACCACAACTACATCGGCACCGAGCACATCCTGCTCGGGCTGATCCACGAGGGCGAGGGCGTGGCCGCGAAGGCCCTCGAGCAGCTCAACATCTCCCTCGACGCCGTTCGTTCGCAGGTCGAGGAGATCATCGGACAGGGACAGGCCGCGCCGACGGGGCACATCCCGTTCACGCCGCGCGCCAAGAAGGTCCTCGAGTTGTCGCTCCGCGAGGCGCTGCAGCTCGGCCACAACTACATCGGAACCGAGCACATCCTGCTCGGGCTGATCCGCGAGGGCGAGGGCGTCGCCGCCCAGGTCCTGCAGAAGCTCGGCGCGGACCTCAACCGCGTCCGCCAGCAGGTCATCCAGCTCCTCTCGGGGTACTCGGGCGGCAAGGGCGAGCAGACCCCCGGCGGCGAGCAGACGCCCCAGGGTTCGATGGTGCTCGACCAGTTCGGCCGGAACCTGACCCAGCTCGCGCGCGAGGCCAAGCTCGACCCGGTCATCGGCCGCGAGAAGGAGATCGAACGGGTCATGCAGGTGCTCAGCCGCCGGACCAAGAACAACCCGGTCCTGATCGGCGAGCCCGGCGTCGGCAAGACGGCCATCGTCGAGGGCCTGGCGCAGGACATCGTCAAGGGCGAGGTCCCCGAGACCCTCAAGGGCAAGCAGATCTACACGCTCGACCTCGGCGCGCTGGTCGCGGGCTCCCGCTACCGCGGCGACTTCGAGGAACGGCTGAAGAAGGTCCTCAAGGAGATCCGCACGCGCGGCGACATCGTGCTGTTCATCGACGAGCTGCACACGCTCGTCGGCGCCGGCGCGGCCGAGGGCGCGATCGACGCGGCCAGCATCCTCAAGCCGATGCTCGCCCGCGGCGAGCTCCAGACGATCGGCGCAACCACGCGCGACGAGTACCGCAAGCACCTCGAGAAGGACGCGGCGCTCGAGCGGCGGTTCCAGCCCATCAGCGTGGAGCAGCCGAGCGTGGCCCACACAATCGAGATCCTGAAGGGCCTCCGCGACCGGTACGAGGCGCACCACCGCGTCAGCTTCACCGACGACGCGCTGGTGGCCGCGGCGAACCTGGCCGACCGCTACATCTCCGACCGGTTCCTGCCGGACAAGGCGATCGACCTCATCGACGAGGCCGGCTCGCGCATGCGCATCCGCCGCATGACCGCGCCGCCGGACGTCCGCGAGGTGGACGAGAAGATCGCCGAGGTTCGCCTCCGCAAGGAGTCCGCGATCGACGTCCAGGACTTCGAGCGGGCCGGGCACCTCCGCGACGAGGAGCGCCAGCTGCTCGAGGAGAAGCAGCGCCGCGAACGCCAGTGGAAGTCGGGCGAGCTCGACGTGCTCAGCGAGGTCGACGAGGAGGAGATCGCCGAGGTCCTGTCGATCTGGACCGGCATCCCGGTGTTCAAGCTCACCGAGGAGGAGACGGAGAAGCTGCTCCGGATGGAGGAGGAGCTCCACAAGCGGATCGTCGACCAGAGCGAAGCCGTCGTGGCCGTCTCGAAGTCGATCCGCCGGACCCGCGCCGGCCTGAAGGACCCCAAGCGGCCGTCGGGTTCGTTCATCTTCCTCGGGCCATCCGGCGTCGGGAAGACCGAGCTCAGCAAGGCGCTGGCGGAGTTCCTGTTCGGTGACGAGGACGCGCTGATCCAGCTCGACATGTCGGAGTACATGGAGAAGCACACCGTGTCCCGGCTGATCGGCTCCCCGCCCGGCTACGTCGGGTACGAGGAGGGCGGTCAGCTCACGGAGGCGGTGCGGCGCAAGCCGTTCAGCGTGGTGCTGTTCGACGAGATCGAGAAGGCCCACCCGGACGTGTTCAACACGCTGCTGCAGATCCTCGAGGACGGGCGGCTGACGGACGCGCAGGGCCACGCGGTGGACTTCAAGAACACCGTGATCATCATGACCTCCAACCTCGGCACCCGGGACATCCAGAAGGGCGCCGGGATCGGGTTCGCCCGGACGGACGAGAGCCTCGCGCACGACAAGATGACCGACCGGGTCATGGACGAGCTCAAGAAGTCGTTCCGGCCGGAGTTCCTGAACCGGATCGACGAGGTCATCGTGTTCCACTCGCTGACCAAGGAGAACGTCAAGGAGATCGTCGACCTGATGACCCGGCGGGTCCGCGAGCAGCTCAAGGCGAAGGACATCGACATCGTCCTCACCGAGGAGGCCAAGGAGGTCCTGGCCGACAAGGGGTTCGACCCGGCGCTCGGCGCGCGGCCGCTCCGGCGGACCATCCAGCGCCTGGTTGAGGACCCCCTGTCCGAGAAGCTCCTGTGGAAGGAGTTCCGGGCCGGGCAGACGGTGATCGTGGACGCGCGGGACGGGGAGATCGTGTTCGATCTTCCGGAGGCCCCGCCGGACACGCCGCCGGTCGAGATGGCGGGCTCGCAGGAAGGCTAGCCCACCCTGGTCGCTGCGCCGCTGGCCGGTGGCGCGCGATCGAAAGGCCGGGTTCACGAGCCCAGCAGCCCTCGGGTTGCTGGGCTCTCCGGCATCCGGTGCGGGCTTAGGCCAGGTAGCGGTTCACCGCGAACTCGCTGCCGCCGTCGCCGCCGAGGCCGACCATGACGATCCTGCCGTCGGCCTGGATGGCAACGGCGGTAGCGGTGCCGCCCGGCCTCGTGAGGGCGTGGCCGTGGTCGCCGAAGGACGGGTCGATCGCTCCGGCTGGGAGATACCGAGC
>DATLUW010001006.1:0-3558 GCA_035577825.1 Actinomycetota bacterium
GCAGGAGGCCAACCGGTCGTACCGCGAGGTGCTGCGGGACCGGCGGTTGGCCGGCCTCCTCCTCGGCGACCTCCTGGCGAACGTCGGCACCGGCGTGATCATCGTCGCGATGCCCGTGCAGACGCTGGCGATCCACGGCGACGTGCCGCCGGCCATCGCCATCGGGCTGGTCGAGACGGCGCCGTTCGTGCTCTCGACCCTGCTCGCGCTCGCCATCGGGCTGGGGAGGGTGCGGGTGCCGCCGCGGCCGCTGCTCGTCGCCGACTGCGTGTTCCAGGCGCTCACGTTCACCGCCCTCGGCCTGCTGGCGGTCTCCGGCAGCCTCACGCTGCCGGTGCTGATCCTCGGGCTGCTGTTCGG
The DNA here is from genome assembly GCA_035577825.1 of Actinomycetota bacterium. GTDB lineage: Bacteria > Actinomycetota > UBA4738 > UBA4738 > JACQTL01 > DATBHM01. Next base: position 361 of record DATLUW010001006.1, read on the forward strand.
CTCGGCGTTTCGGATCGCCGGGGCGAGCAGCCGGCGGGTGCTGGCCACGTCGATGGCGGGCGGCGACGGCCGGTTCGCCGTCAACGGCCTGCTCGGGCTGAACGCCACGTTCGCCCTGTACATCGTGGGCCCGGTGGTGGGCGGCCTGATCGTCGCCACCACGAGCGCGGGCGTCGGGCTGTTCTTCGACGCGTTCGGGGCGCTGATCCTGCTGGCCGCGGTCCTCGTGGCCGTGCCCCGCTCGGCGCGGGACCGCGAGGCGCCCCGTGAATCCAATCGGCGCGAATCGGGATGGCGCATCCTGCGGCGCCGGCCGGTCGCCGCGCGCCTGCTGGTGGTCGAGTTCTTCTTCAACTTCCTGTACATGCCGATCGAGGTGGCGCTCCCCCTCTACGTGCGGGGGACGCTCGGCGCCGGCGCGTCCGCGCTCGGCCTGATGTGGGGCGCCCTGGGGGTCGGCGCGTTCGTCGGCGCGGCCCTGGTGAACCAGCTGCGGCACCTCCCCCAGCGGCAGGTGCTGGTCGCGATCGTCGGCCTGTGGGCGGTGTGTCCGATCGTGCTCGCGTTCGTCGACAACCTGGCCGTCGCGATGGTCGTGTTCGGGCTGGGCGGGCTCGTGTGGGCGCCCTTCACGCCCGTGGCGTTCAGCTTCGTGCAGTCGGGCGTGAAGCCGCACGAGCAGCAGCAGGTCGTCACGCTGTGGACGACGGTGTCGTACGTGGCCGCGCCGCTGGGCCTCGTGGTCGGCGGCCCGCTGGTCCAGGCCGCCGGAACCCACGGCGGGCTGGTGCTGTCCGGCGCGCTGACGCTGTTCCTCGTCCCGATCGCGGCGATGGCCGTGCTCGCCCGCGCGCCGGAGTCGACCACGGTGCCGGAGCGAACGACGACGTCCGGATAGCCACCGACCGACCGGTCAGGAATCGAGAAGCACCGGACCCGCGGCCGCGACTACCCTGACCGACATGAACGTCATCGGCGATCGGGAACGGAACCCAAGCGAGGAGGTGCTTCGACATGCCTGAGAAGAAGTCGGCAACGAAGAGCACGCAGAAGCGCGCCGCCGCGACCACCAAGAAGTCCCCGGCGTTCTCGGCCGAGGAACGGGCCGCCATGCGGGAGACCGCCCGCGAGCGGAAGGCCAACCTCTCCAGGGAAGAGGCCGAACGCGAGGTGCTCGCGAAGATCGCGGAGCTGCCGAAGTCCGATCGTGACATCGCCGAGCGGATCCACGCGATCGTCAAGAAGGTCGCGCCGGAGCTCGCGGCGAGGACGTGGTACGGCATGCCCGCGTACACCAAGGACGGCAAGGTCGTCTGCTTCTTCAAGAGCGCCCACAAGTTCAACTCGCGGTACGCGACGTTCGGATTCGAGGAGCAGGCGAACCTCGACGAGGGCTCGATGTGGCCGACCTCCTACGCGCTCACGAAGCTCACCAAGGCCGACGAGGCGAAGATCACCGCGCTCGTGAAGCAGGCCGCCAGCTGAACGACCGGTCCGGGCCCCCGTTGGCGGGGGCCCGGACGGTTCACTCGTCCAGGTAACCCAGCCCGCGGGCCCAGGACGTCGCGTAGCCGTCAACCTCGGCCGCGGCGAGCGCGTCATCGCGTTCGAGCGGCTCGTCGCACTCCACCATCAGCGCGTACTCGTCGGCGAACTCCTTCGTCTTGCCCGCCTCGAACGCCGGCGCCTGCGGCCCGTGGTGGAGCCCCTGCGGGTGGTGCGTGATGAACGCCTCGCCGATCCCGGCCCGGGAGAAGAACTGCCCCCGGTGGTAGAAGAGCACCTCGTCCTTGTCAATGTTCGAGTGGAAGAACGGAACGCGCAGCGCCGTCGGGTCGCCGGTCTCGGTCGGCCGCGGCGCGAAAAGCCCGATCTCGAACCCGTCGCTCTTGAACACCGCGTGAACGGACGGCGGCAGGTGGTACCGCGGAGACACCACCGGCCGGAAGTCCTCGCGGTTGATGCGGATCGGGCAGAGGTCGCCCTGCCATCCCACCACGTCGAGCGGATGGAACGGGTACGTGAGCGACGTGTACTCCCCGCCCCGCTTCACCCGAACCTCGAACTCCCCGGCCTCGTCGTGCGGCTGCGGCTCGGGCGTCTCGACGACCCCCGGGTCGAACAGCGCGTGCCGGCCGAGGATGCCCTTGTCCGGCAGGCGGTACTCGCCCTTCGACTCGACGATGTAGAGGAAGGTGTCCTGCGAGCTGTCGGGAACGACGCGGTGGGTCGTTCCCTTGGGCAGGACCAGGAAGTCGCCGTCCCGGTAACTGAGCGGGCCGTAATCGGTCTCGAGCGTCCCGGCCCCGTGGTGCACGAAGTAGCAGAGGTCGCCGTCGGCGTCCCGGAGGAACCACGGCGGGGCCTCGGTGCGGCGCGAGACGTACACCGCGAGGTCGTCGTTGTGCAGGATGCGCTGCCAGTCGCCGCCCGCGTCGGTGAGGTCGGCGGGCTTGATCCCGTTCAGGTCGTACGCCCGCGGCTGGAGCGGGCCCTCGATCCGGACCCACGCCGTCGGGAAGTGCGTGCGGTACAGGTGGGACGCCCGCCCGTCGAACGCCTCCCGGCCGTGTTCCTCCTCGTACGTGCCGTCGGGCAGCCCGACGTGGGCCTGCTTCGCCACCTTCCCCTTGGACAGCGGGAACATCGCGTTCACCCCTTCCGATCGAGGTTCGTGCTCGGCCCGCGGGCGGGCCGTTGGGGTGAGCCTAGGACTCCGCGCCCTCGTCCGCCGACGCCGCCTCGGCGGCAGGTTCCTCGGTCTCGCCGGCAGGTTCCTCGGCGGCAGGCTCCTGGGTCTCGGCGGCGGGCTCCTCGGTGGCAGGCTCTTCGGCAGCAGGCTCTTCGGCGGGAGGTTCCTCGGTCGCGGAGGGAGCGTTCGCGGCCGGGCCTTCCTCATCGGGGGCTTCCTCGACGGGAGCTTCCTCGACCTGAGCTTCCTCGGTCGCGGCGGGAGCTTCCTCGGTCGCGGCCTCGGGCTCGGCGGCGGCAGCGGCCGGAGCATCCGGAGCGGCGGCCGGTGCGGTCTCGACGGCCTCGGTCGTCGCGACCGCCGGCGGTGCCTCGGTCACGGCCGGCGCCTCGGGCTCGGCCGCCGCCACCGCGGTGGCCTCGGCCGCTGCCGTCTCCGCGGCCGCAGCGGATGCCCGCGTGCGCGCGGCGGCCGATCGGCTCGACGCCCGCCCGGCCCGGCCGGCG
>DATLUW010001007.1:0-7263 GCA_035577825.1 Actinomycetota bacterium
CTCCAGATTACGAGCCTGGCCGTCCACCCGGGCGACCGGATGTCGGCGACGATCTCCGAGGTCGTCTCGGGCTCGAACGCGTGGACGATCACGCTCAAGGACCTGACGACCGGGCAGTCGTTCTCGACGACGGTGCCGTACAGCTCGACCCACGCGACCGCGGAGTGGATCGAGGAGACGCCCCTGCTGATCGGGACCAGCGGCACCGGCCTGTCGGCCATGCCGAACCTCGGCACCGTGCACTTCACGAACTCCACCGTGAACGGCGCCCCGGCCGGGCTCCGGACGCAGGAGCAGATGCAGCTCGTCGGCGCGAACGGCAACGTGCTCGCCACGCCGTCCGTGCCGATCAGCCCCGCGGCGTTCAACGACTGCACGTACTCGACGTCGTGCAGCGCGGCCGCCGCGAAGAAGCGGCACCACCACCACTAGGCGCTGCGCGTTCCGTAGGCCGAAGGGCGCCCCCGGCTCCGCCGGGGGCGCCCTCGCGCGGGGGTTCGACCGTGCACGAGCGGCCGTTCGCCCATTCCGACGCTCCGGCCGTCAAGATTTCGGTCGCCCGGTGCCGATCACTGAACGGGGAGGTGGAGGAGGAAGCATGCCCGTATTGCGCACCGAGCCCCTCGCCGAGGGCGTCGGCCTTCGCCTGTCGGGGGAGCTCGCGGATTCCAACGCGCTGATGGCGCAGCGCACGTTCGCGAACCTGGCCGTCGTCGGCGGAGTCGTCACGCTCGACATGGGCGGCGTCTCGTTCATGGACAGCCTCGGCCTCGGGAAGCTGATCGTGCTCGCCCGCGACCTCACCGGCCGCGGCCACCTCCGGCTGGTGAACGTGCAGCCCCAACTGATGCGCGTGTTCGAGGTGGTGAGCCCCCGCGGGCGCGGGCTGGCGAACATGACGGTCGAACCGGCACCCGTCGCCGCCGGCGGGGAGCCCTTGCGCGGCCGGGCGCCGTAGCCGACGCATAGACTGCGCGGCCTGATGCGGGCGCTCCGAGTCGGAATCCAGCTCCCCGAGGTCGAACGCCAGGTGCGCTGGCCCGAGTACGTGGCGATGGCGCGGGCCGCCGAGGAGGTCGGGTTCGACTCGATCTGGGTCGGCGACCACCTGCTGTACCGGGGCGACGGACGTCCTGAGCGGGGGCCGTGGGAGGCGTGGTCACTGCTCGCGGGACTGGCCGCGGTGACGACGCGTGTGCGCATCGGGCCGCTGGTCGCATGCGCCGCGTTCTCGTCGCCGGCGATCCTGGCGAAGCGGGCCGCCACGGTCGACGAGATCAGTGGCGGCCGGCTGACGTTCGGGATCGGGGCCGGGTGGAACGAAGCCGAGTTCCGGGCGTTCGGGGTTCCGTTCGGCGAACGGGCCTCGCGGTTCGAGGAGTCGTTCGACGTGATCCGGCGCCTGCTGGCGGGCGAACGCGTCACCGCGCACGGGCGGTTCGTCGACGTCCGGGACGCGGTGCTGCTGCCGTCGCCGGCACACCGCGTTCCGTTGATGGTCGGGAGCAACGGACCGCGCGTCCTGGCGGCCACGCTGCCCTGGGTCGACGCCTGGAACACCTGGTGGGACCTCTACGGCAACACCGCCGAGGGGTTCGCCGCGGACAGCGCCCGGGTCGACGCCGCGTGCACGGTGGCCGGCCGCGACCCCGCCGAGGTCGAACGCAGCGCCTGCGTCCTCGTGGTGCTCGACCGCGCCGCCGGGGAGCGCCGCCTCGATGACGGCGTGACCCCACTCCAAGGATCTCCGACCGCGATCGCGAGCGGGCTTCGCGACCTGCACGACGCCGGCGCGCACGAGGCGATCCTGGTCGCGGACCCGATCACCGAGGCGTCGATCCGATCGCTCGGCGCGGTCCTCGCCACCCTCGACGCCTGAGGGCCCGGTCGCCATCTTCAGCGCGTGAGCCCGGCCGATCCCGGTGTTCTGTACATCGGTGGATCGGAGGACGAACGCTGCCGATGCGACGGGCTCGCCCGCTCCCGCGAGGTCGGAACGACATGGAGGCTGATCGGCGGCCATCTCGCCGGGACGCACGTCGTGGTCGTCTCGCCGAACGGTCGGAAGCTGCAGGCCGGAACCGTGAACGGTGTCTTCCACTTCACCTTCCCGCCGGCGGACTGGGCTCGAGTCAGCCGCCCGTCGCGATCGGTCTCGACGGATCCCGGATCCACTCCGACCAGCTGCCGACGTAGAGGCGAGGCCGCTCGTAGCCGGCGATGCGCATGGCGACGACGTCATGGGCAGAGGTCACGCCCGAGCCGCAGTACGCGACGACCTCATCCGCCGAGCCGACGCCGAGCGCTTCGTACTGTTCGCGGAGCTGCTCGGCCGGGAGGAATCGACCGGTGGCCGGGTCGAGGTTCCGGGCGAACGGCGCCGATCGGGCTCCCGGGATGCGGCCGGCGACGGTATCGATGGGCTCGGTCTCGCCGCGAAAGCGTTCGGCCGCCCTGGCGTCGAGCACCACGGCCGAGGGATCCTCCCGGAGGCGGTCGACCAGCGCGGCATCGGCGATCGCGTCCTCCGGCCACGGCCGGCCAGTGAACGACCCCGCGGCCCGCAAGGGCGGCGGTCCGGTCTCGAGCGGACCCGGCCACGCCGACAGGCCGCCGTCGAGCAGCGCGACCGGATGGCCGATCACGTCGAGCATCCACCATAGCCGCGCTGCGTTCGCGTCGCCGGCGTCGTCGTAGGCGACCACCAGCGTCTCGTCGCCGATCCCCAGCCGCGACATCGCCGAAGCGAACGCCTCCGGCGTCGGGAGCGGATGGCGCCCGGTCTCCGGCGTCTTCGGCCCGGACAGGTCGACGTCGACATCGACGAAAATCGCGCCCGGGATGTGCCCGGCCTCGTACTTCGATCGCCCCGAACCGTCCGGATACCACCGCGCGTCGGCGATGACGGCGCCCTCTTCCGAGATGTGTGAGACGAGCCAGTCGGCGTCGACGAGCGGTGAGGTCACCCCTGCAGGCTAGACGAGCCCCTGGTCGAGCATCGCGTCGGCTACCTTGCGGAAGCCCGCGATGTTTGCGCCGTTCACGTAGTTGCCTGGCGTGTCGTACTCGGCGGCGGTCTCCCAGCACTGCTTGTGGATGGCCTTCATGATGTCCTTCAGCCGGTGGTCGACCTCCTCGCGCGGCCACGATACCCGCAGCGAGTCCTGCGACATCTCGAGGCCGCTCACCGCCACCCCGCCGGCGTTCGCCGCCTTGCCGGGCCCGTACAGGATGCCTGCGGACACGAACCGCTCGACGCCCTCCGGCGTCGTCGGCATGTTCGCCCCCTCGGCCACCACGTAGACGCCGCCCGCCAGCAGGTTGGCCGCGTCCTTCGCGTTGATCTCGTTCTGCGTGGCGCTCGGGAACGCGCACTCGGCCGGGATCGCCCACAGCGGGCACGCGTCCTCGGCCGGGTCGTGCGGCGTGAAGGTCGCCCCCGGGAACCGGTCGACGTACTCCGACATCCTCCCGCGGCGGACGTTCTTGAGGTCCATCACCCACGAGAGCTTCTCGAAGTCGATGCCGTCGCGGTCGTGGACGATGCCGCCCGAGTCACTCAGGGTGACCGGCTTCGCGCCCATGTGCAGCAGCTTCTCGACCGTGTACTGGGCGACGTTCCCGCTGCCGGAGACGAGGCACGTCTTGCCCTCGAGGTCGTCGTTCCGCGTCGAGAGCATCTCGTGCGCGAAGTACACGGCGCCGTACCCGGTCGCCTCCGGTCGGATCAGCGAACCGCCCCACTCCACGCCCTTGCCCGTCAGCACGCCGGTGAACTCGTTGCGGATGCGCTTGTACTGACCGAACAGGAACCCGATCTCGCGCCCGCCGACCCCGATGTCGCCGGCCGGCACGTCCGTGAACTGCCCGATGTGGCGCTGGAGCTCCGTCATGAACGACTGGCAGAAGCGCATGACCTCGCCGTCGCTCCGCCCCTTCGGATCGAAGTCGCTGCCGCCCTTGCCGCCGCCCATGGGCAGGGTCGTCAACGCGTTCTTGAAGACCTGTTCGAACGCCAGGAACTTCAGCAGGCCGAGGTACACGGTCGGGTGGAACCGGAGGCCGCCCTTGTAGGGCCCGATCGCCGAGTTCATCTCGACGCGGTAGCCCTTGTTGATGTGGATCTCGCCCGCGTCGTCGACCCAGGGAACGCGAAACATGATCACGCGTTCGGGTTCGATGATGCGTTCGAGGACCTTCTCGCTGCGATACGCCGGGCTGCGTTCGAGGCAGACCTCGACCGACTCGGCGACCTCGCGGACGGCCTGGTGGAACTCGATCTCGCCCGGGTTCCTGGATTCGACCTCGGACATGAAGTCCTTGACGAAACTGCTCATCGCGTACCCCCTAGATGACGCGGTCCGTGCGGCTCGTGGTGGTGTGCGCCCGGCATCATCCAACGGGACAGAGCGCGAGGCCAGCCAGTGGTTCGGGAACATTTGTCCGTTCCGGCAGTTGCCGAATGGCCGGACAGCCGTACTCGAAATGCATCCCGTCCGGGAGGAGAAAACCCCCGCCCCAGACGAACCCCCGGTCGTGGAACGCACTGATGACTCGCGGGTCCTGGGTGGGCTTCGCGCCGAGCAGGTTGGTGCTCACGTTGATGTCGATCGCGGCGCCGTACGCGTGCTGGGAGATCTGGCTGGTCGAACCGCGGATCAGGCGTTCCGCGAAGCAGCCGCCGTAGTGCGCGGGGTCGACCAGCCTGGCGTCGCCGTTGTCTCGAATCGCTTGCAGCGCAGCCCGAAGCGGCGGGATCAGCGAACGGTTGCACGTGACCTCACCGAGGATCGGGACGGCGGCGGTGACGATGTTCTGCCGGACCCACGCCGGGTCGATCGTGATGCCGCCCGGTGTCGGCGTCGCCGCGAACTCCCCGAAGTAGACCTTGGTCCACTCGGGCGGCATGACGCCGTCGGCCTGCCGCAGGTACGCAGTCTGGGCCTGCGACCGCACGCGAACGTCGTGGCCGGGCGAGGCCGGGACGGCATGCGCGACCGCCCGCTCGGTCGCCGCCGGGTCGGGGTCGTGCGCGAGCCGCACGAGGAGATAATCGGCGCCGCCGATCCCCAGCAGGGTGCCGCCCGCGGCCGAGAGGAACACCTCGTGCGCCCCGACCGCCTTGTCGGTCGCGATAGCTCCGATCCGGAAGGTCGAACCGCCGGCGAACTGCAGTTCGTCGCCGCGACCCGAGCTGCGCAGGGCCGCCGAGGTGTCGCTGAGAACTGCGTCGCCGTTGGCCAGCGCAGCGAGCCATGGCTGATCGCCCAACACCCGGCGGAGCGCCGCCGGATCCGCGGCCGCCGCGTCGATCGGAATCTCGGCACCCTGCCCAGCCCCGGCGCCGAGTGCGCTGGGCGGGCCGGTCAGCCACAGCGTCCCCTCGCCGACGCTCGCGACGTCGGCGACGCCCGGCACCGCGCGCACCGCTGCGACCGACGACGGCGAGAGCTCGCCGCGAACCCAGACCACCAGCAGCCGCCGATCGGCATCCGACGGCGCGGTCGTGGGCGCGGGCGGCGATCCGGACATGCCGGGTCCGGACGGTCCGGACGGGTTCGTCGATCGCGGTTCGGACGTGCTTCCGTCACTCGTCGCCGGCGGCGGGTCCGGAGATACGAGCGGCGACCCCCGCGGGACGGCCGGGCCGCCTCCTTGCTCGCCCGGGTCCGTGCACGCGGCCGCAACCAGTGCGAGCGCGAGGGTCAGGGCGGTGCCGAACGACCGGGCGCGGTTGGAACGCATGGAGGCACCATTGTCCGCTCCCGGCACGAGTGGCGATTGACAGGTGACTCTCTGGTCACCTATTGTCCGGCGGCATGATGGACGAGGTGTTCCGGGCGATCGTGGATCCCAGCCGCCGGCACCTGCTCGACATGCTGGCCGAACGCGACGGGCAGACGCTCGTCGAGCTCACCGCGACGCTCGAGCCGATGACGCGGTTCGGCGTGGCGAAGCACCTCGGAGTGCTCGAAGAGGCGGGTCTGGTCGTGGTGCAGCGCGAGGGGCGGAAGAAGCTGCACTACCTCAACCCGGTGCCGATCCGGCTCGTGCACGACCGCTGGATCAGCCGGTTCGCGGAGCCGTTCGCCCGGACCATGAGCGAGCTCAAGCGAGACCTGGAGGGAGTCCCCGAATTGCGAGGCGACGGCAAGCACGTGTTCGAGGTGTACATCAAAGCCACGCCCGAGCGGATCTGGCGGGCGATCACCGACCCGAACGAGACCCCCCGGTACTTCTTCGAGACGACGGTCGAGTCGACGTTCGTGCCGGGCGAGGAGATCGTGCACCGCTCGCCGGACGGCTCGGAGGCCCTCCGCGGCGTGGTGCTCGAGTGCGAACCGCCGCGGTTGCTCGTGACGACGTGGACGTCCCCGCCGAGCCCCGACACGGTCGAACACCCGACCAGGGTGTCCTGGGAGCTCGAACCGGTCGAGGACGGCAGGGCCACCAGGCTCACGGTCGTGCACTCCGAGCTCGAGGTCGACTCGGCCCTGTACCAGCGGGTGCACCGCGGCTGGTCGATCGTGCTGTCCGGCCTGAAGACGTGGCTCGAAACCGGCGAACCGCTCGAGGTCGCCTGATGCGAATCCCTGAGGAGGGAGGAGCGATGGATCCGCAGATCTCCGAAGCATTGCTGCAGTTCGACGAGGTGCACGCCGAGGTCGTGGCGTTCGTCTCCGACCGCAACGAGCACGAATGGCACGAGCGAACCACGGTCGAGGGCTGGCCGGTCGGCGTCGTCGCCCACCACATCGCGGTGGGCTACACGACGGCGATGGGCTGGATCGAGCTGCTCCGCGTCGGCGAACCGGTCCCCGGCAACCCCGACTCGCACGACGAGGGCAACGCGCGGCACGCGGCCGTGTTCGACCGGACGACCAGGGAGGAGACACTCGCCGACCTCGAGGCGAACGCGGCGATCTTCCGGGAGTTCCTGGCCGGGATCTCGGCGGACGAGCTGCCGATGGAGGCCGTGCACGGCCCGGCGGGAGGCGTCGTCATCGGCGTCGAGCGCATGGTCCGGGCGACCGCCGGGCATCCCCGCGTGCACCTCGAGAACATGCGCCAGGCGGTCGCGACCGACGCCGAAGTGGCGTCCTGAGGAGGGTTCGAGGCATGGGAATTGCATGGGGAACCGGAGCGCCGTTCTTCGACCTCGAGGGCAACCAACTGGGCCCGGCCCAGCGCCTCCGATGAGCCCCGACGCCTCGGTCGAGCCCAAGGAGGACGACCGCTTCACCGCCGACGACATGCCGCCGG
>DATLUW010001008.1:0-2416 GCA_035577825.1 Actinomycetota bacterium
CGACTTGGGCGCGTCGGATTCCGGGTGTTCGGTCGAACCTTGTCCTTCCCCGGAGTCCTCCACGACCATCCGCTCCTGCGCCGTTCGGCAGCCAGGCAAGTATCCGTGGGGCGCCGATCGAACGCCATCCCCGTCGTGCAATGCGTGCATCCCGACGCGGGCCCGGCCGCGGGGCCCGGTCGTGCCTCGGGGACCGACGAATCCCGGACAAAACGTCCACTCCCGGGCGTCCGGGCGGTAGCACGGCCGGCGGGTGCCCGCCGACGGTCGCGCCCGCGAGCTCTTCGACCGGCTGCCCCGTCTCCGGGCCCTTCCGCAAACCCAACGAAGGGAAGGGATCGAGATGCGTCCGAACAAGGGGTTGCACAACATTTTGAGCCGCCGGAGCGCGACGGGATTCGCCACTGCTGCCGCCGTGGCGTTCCTGCTCGGAGCGTGCGGCGGTGGGGGAGGCGGCTCGGAGCTCACCGACTCGGAGCTCGTGTCGAAGGCCGGCCAGGTCTGTCAGCAGGCGACCTCGAAGTCGAAGTCGCTCGACCCCACCTCCCCTAACTACCTCCAGGACGCCATCGACGCGTCGCGGCAGCTGCTCTCGGACCTCCGGGCGCTCCACCCCTCGTCCGCGGACTCATCGACCTACAACTCGATGGTCGAGTCGCTCCAGAAGGCGATCGACGACATCGGCAGCGGGAACTTCTCGGACGCCGCGAAGCAGCAGACGACCTACGTGGCGGCCGCCCAGAAGCTGGGCCTCGACGCGTGCCTCCAGACGGGCGTCGCGGGCTGACGCCGCCCGTTTGCCCCTCCAGCAGGCCGGGCATACAGTCGGCGGTGCGTTTGTTACTCTCCGGTAGGTAACGCGGCGCAGGCATCCGAAGGCGTCGCACTTCGCGTCCGGATCGCGGAAGGAGCCTGACCATGCGCGAGGCAGTCATCGTCGAAGCCGTCCGGAGCCCGATCGGCAAGCGGAACGGCTCGCTCGCCGGAACCCACCCCGTCGACCTCCTGGCCCACGTGCTGAAGGCCATGGTGGAGCGTTCGGGCGTGGACCCCGGGCTGATCGAGGACAACATCACCGGCTGCGTGTCCCAGGTGGGCGAGCAGTCGATCAACATCGGCCGCAACGGCTGGCTGGCGGCCGGGTTCCCCGAGGAGATTCCCGCCACCACGGTCGACCGGCAGTGCGGTTCGTCCCAGCAGGCCGCGCACTTCGGGGCGCAGGGCGTGATCGCCGGCGCGTACGACCTGGTCGTCGCCTCCGGCGTGGAGAACATGACCCGCGTTCCCATGGGTTCTTCCATGGCGGGCGGCATGCCGTACAGCCCGTCGCTGTTCAACCGCTACGAGGGCAAGCTCGTGCCCCAGGGGATCAGCGCCGAGCTCATCGCCACCAAGTGGGACCTGTCCCGCGAGCAGCTCGACGACTTCTCCGCGCGGTCGCACGCACGCGCGGCCGAGGCGACCAAGCAGGGGTACTTCCAGCGCGAGATCGAGCCCATCAAGGTCTCCGGCGAGGACGGCGAGAAGCTCCTCGACGTCGACGAGGGCATCCGGTTCGAGCTCGACCGGGCGAAGATGGGCACGCTGCAGCCGTCGTTCTACAACCCCGGCCTCGAGGACCAGTTCCCCGGGCAGCTGAACTGGCGGATCACCGCGGCGAACTCGTCGCAGATCTCCGACGGCGCCGCCGCCGTGCTGATCGCGTCGCGCGAGAAGGCCGAGGAGCTGGGGCTGAAGCCGCGGGCGAGGTTCGTGTCGTTCTCGCTGGCCGGCGACTCGCCGATCCTCATGCTGACCGCGCCGATCCCGGCCACCCGCCGGGTGCTGGACCGGGCCGGGCTCGACCTGGAGCAGGACATCGACGTCGTCGAGATCAACGAGGCGTTCGCGTCCGTCGTGTTGGCGTGGCAGAAGGAATTGCAGATCCCGGAGGACTGGTTCCAGTCCCACGTGAACCCGAACGGCGGCGCCATCGCGGTCGGCCATCCGCTCGGCGCGACGGGCGCGAAGCTGCTCACGACCATGCTCCACGAGCTCGAGCGCACCGGGGCCGCTACGGGCTGCAGACGATGTGCGAGGGCGGCGGCATGGCGAACGCGACGATCATCGAGCGCCTGGACTCGTAGCCCAGGCGCTCGTCCCTACTGCCCGATTCCGTTCCTGACCGTGTAGCCGGCCCTGCGGAGCTCGGCCCCGGCCTGGTTCCCCGTCTTCACCGCCTCGGAGGTCTGCAGGCCCTGGCCGACCTCCCGGAACTTCTCGAGGTCCTTGTTCTTCGCGGCCTCGGCGAGCTGGCGGAACGAGTCCGCCAGCCCGTGCAGCGCGTCCACCAGCTTGGCGTTGGCGTCGGCCGCGTCGTCCGGCGGGTTCAGCCCGTCCAGTTCGTCGGCGAGGCCGTCGACGCTGTCAGCGGCCT
>DATLUW010001009.1:0-4129 GCA_035577825.1 Actinomycetota bacterium
TGCCGCTTCCCCTGACGTCGAGCCTGCACTTCAGCAGCGCGACCGCGAGCTGGAGCGGGAAGCTGACGCTGAAGTGCAGGCTCGACGTCAGGGGAAGCGGCATGAGGTCGACGACCGCGATGCCGACCGCCCAGACGAGCAACATGGGCGAGGCGAAGTCCTGCGGATGGTGGAAGACGTTCAGCACGATCCACAGGACGAGTGGTACCGAGACCGCGAGCTCGTACAGGACGAGCCGCAGGGGCGCCCGGCCGTTCGGGTGTTCCTCCCCGAAGGGTGCCTCGTCGATGGCCGGCGGCGTCGTGTCGTCGAGCATGGGCTCAGACTGCATCGGAAAATCGCACGCGCTGTTTGACGGGCGGGCCACGCACGATCACGTGTCGTGGGCTGTACTTGCGGCGCATCCCCCCGATGACGAGCCACGCCATGCCGGCGAACGCGGCCAGGTCACCCGGGCTGAAGACGAGGTCCACGGGAGGTCCGATCGCCACCACGTCGGCGAGCGGCATGAGGACGTCCCCCGGGCCGGCGAGGTGGTGCTTGATGGTGGAGTGCTCGAGCGCCGGGAGCGTGGCCTCCTGCCCCGACGCGCTCAGCGACGCGCGGGGGACGGGCATCCCCGAGTTCGCGGCGATCACGGCGAAGTTCATCAGCAGGCCGAGGCAGAGCAGCGGGATGCCGGGAGCCCCGAGGTTCGCGACGCCGAACACGAACAGCATTCCGAGGGACACGAGGAGCAGGGCGACCGCCGGCCCCTGCGCGTGGACCGGATAGGACTGCAGGGCGAATCCCGCGAGGGCGAGCGCGAGCCAGCGAAGGTTCCTGCCGAGGAGATTGGAGAGCCGTCCGCCCAGCAGGTACCCGATGCCGACGGAGCCGGCCAGCAGTGCCAACGTGAAGCTGTAGGTGGACATCCGTACTCCTGGGGGTCGGGCGCTCGGTGCCGGTGTCTCTTCCGTGATTCGGTGGTGATGGGGGGTGCCTGCACGACATCGGTCCCCCGGCCTCGCGGCCGGGGGAACCGGGGTCGATCGAGCAGGTGGCGTCTAGTAGGGACGCCAGCCCGCGGCAGCTGCGAGGACCAGCGCGGCGATCGAGGCGAGTGCGTAAGCCAGCCGGCGGATCCGGGACTTGGTCGCGTTGTTCATGGGCGTCGCCCTGTCACGGCCTCCACTTGGTGACCTCGCCACGCTCGGCCGGCGGCTGCGCTGCCAGTCCGTTCCGCGACGTCTTCAAGGGCGTTCACCTCCTCTCGTGCAGTGGGTATCGGCCCCGGCGCGTCTTCGGCGTACGGGCCAATGACCATTTCCGGGTACGACCTTCGCCGATGGCGCGGCGGGCCCTTCGGTCTCACCTCGCGGGGGACGATCGAAGGACCGAACGGTCTCCCCCGGGCCGGGGCGGTGCGCGGCGATACACTGGCCGCGCACGAGAAGACGTCGGGGAGGCGATCGAAGGTGGAGGAGCGCGAGACCGGCACGTTCCGGGTGAAGTCCGGACTGGCGGAGATGCTGAAGGGTGGCGTGATCATGGACGTCACGACCGCCGAGCAGGCCAAGATCGCCGAGGACGCGGGGGCGGTCGCCGTCATGGCCCTCGAGCGCGTGCCCGCCGACATCCGCGCGGAGGGCGGCGTCGCCCGCATGGCGGACGCGTCCAAGGTCGAGGAGATCATGAACGCGGTCTCCATCCCGGTGATGGCGAAGGCTCGCATCGGGCACTTCGTCGAGGCGCAGGTCCTCCAGGCGCTCGGCGTCGACTACGTGGACGAGTCCGAGGTGCTGACGCCGGCCGACGAGGAGCACCACATCGACAAGTGGCAGTTCACCGTGCCGTTCGTGTGCGGCGCGCGCGACCTCGGCGAGGCGCTCCGCCGCATCTCCGAGGGCGCGGCCATGATCCGCACCAAGGGCGAGGCCGGCACCGGCAACGTGGTCGAGGCCGTGCGCCACGTCCGCACGATCACGACGCAGATCCGCCGGTTGACCACGATGGGACCCGAGGAGCTGGTGCACGAGGCGAAGAACCTCGGCGCGCCGCTCGAGCTCGTCCGCCAGGTCGCCGCGGCAGGGAAGCTCCCGGTCGTGAACTTCGCCGCCGGCGGGCTCGCGACGCCGGCCGACGCGGCGCTGATGATGCAGCTCGGCGTCGAGGGGAACTTCGTCGGCAGCGGGATCTTCAAGTCGGAGGACCCGCCGAGCCGCGCGAAGGCGATCGTCGAGGCGACCACCTACTACAACGACCCCGACGTGCTCGCGAAGATCTCGCGCGGGCTCGGCGAGCCCATGCGGGGGCAGGACATCGCCGAGCTGGGCGAGGACGGGCTGCTCCAGACCCGCGGCTGGTAGCCAAACGGGTTCGCAGTGACCGCCGGCCGCTACGCGGCCGGCGTCGCCTCCCACCCGTCGTAGTCACCCGCGCCCGCGCGGACGAGCGCCTGGAACCGCTCGCGATCGGCCGCGCACGACGCGGGGGTGAGCACGCGCTCCCGCTCGGCGCGGACCACCGATCCCGAGCCGAACGCCATCGCGTCCGTGGCGACGCTCCACCCTTCGTCCCGCAGGGTGGCGGCCGCCGCCTCCGCCGTATGGCGGTCGGGGAAGTTCATGCGGTGGACGACGCGGAGCGGGTTCGACAGGTCGACGCCGCGGCGTTCGAGCGCCCGCATCGCCCGCGCATCGAGCCGCGCTGCATCATCCTCCCCCCGCCTGCGGAACAGCCCCACGAGAACGCCTTTCGACCCTGTGGCCTCGCGGCATAGGATCGCATCGTGGGCCGCCCGCGGGACGGCTGCGGTCAGCGTGCTCGGCCTCGTGGGGCTCGGCTTTCCCGGCTGAGCCACCGGCCGCGCCGCCCCAGGTCGGCGCCGGGGGCGAAAGTTCGCTTCGCTATCATCGGGGCGTCATGAAGGTCGGCGTCCTCGCACTCCAGGGAGACTTCCGCGAACACGGCTTCGTGCTGCGTGACCTCGGCGTCGAACCGGTCGAGGTCCGGACGGCCGAGCAGCTCCAGGCGGTCGAGGCGCTCGTGATCCCCGGCGGCGAGTCGACGGCGATCGGCAAGCTCGCCCGGCAGCACGACCTCATCGAGCCGATCGTCGAGCGCGCCCGCGACGGCATGCCGATGCTCGGGACGTGCGCCGGCATGATCGTGATGGCCGAGCGCGTGAACGGGTTCGAGCCGCTGCTCGGCCTGGTCGACGTGACGGTCACGCGCAACGCGTACGGACGCCAGGTCGAGTCGTTCGAGGCGGACCTCGAGGTCCGCGGGATCGACGAGCCGGTGCGGGGGGTGTTCATCCGCGCGCCGCAGGTTGACGAGATCGGCGAGGGCGTGGAGGTGCTGGCCTCCTACGACGGCAAGCCCGTGGTGGTGGAGCAGGGGAACCTCCTGGCTGCGGCGTTCCACCCGGAGCTCGTCGGCGAGACGCGGCTGCACGGGTACCTGTTGAGGAAGGTGTGAGGCGATGTCCGGGCATTCCAAATGGAGCACGATCAAGCGGAAGAAAGAGGCCACGGACGCGCGTCGGTCGGCGACGTTCGCCCGGCTGCTCCGCGCCGTCGAGGTTGCGGCCCGAGAGGGCGGCGGCAGCATCGAGGGCAACGCCACGCTCGCCTCCGCCGTCCAGAAGGCCAAGGAGAGCTCCGTCCCGAACGACAACATCGACCGCGCGATCAAGCGGGGGAGCGGCGAGCTCGAGGGGGCGAAATACGAGGAGATCACCTACGAGGGCTACGCCCCGGGCGGGGTGGCCGTGCTCGTCGAGGCCATGACCGACAACCGCAACCGGACCGGCCAGGAGATCCGCCACGCGTTCACCAAGCTCGGCGGCACGATGGGCGACCCGGGCTCGACCGCGTGGATGTTCCAGCGCAAGGGCGTGATCCTGGTCGACAAGGCCGTGGCGCCCGACGAGGAGGCGATGCTGGAGACGGCGCTCGAGGCCGGGGCCGACGACCTATCCGACGCCGAGAGCCACTGGGAGATCACGACCGATCCCGCGGCGTTCAACGACGTGAAGGCCGCGCTGGAGGCCGGGGGCATCGAGCTCGCCTCGGCCGAGGTGACGATGGCCCCGAGCATGTCGGTTCCGGTGGACGGCTCCCAGGCGAGGTCGGTGCTGAACCTG
>DATLUW010001010.1:0-20017 GCA_035577825.1 Actinomycetota bacterium
CGTCGAACGAGCCCGTGATCCACACCTTGCCGGCGCTGCGGAACGTCACGTAGACCCCGCCGAATGGCCCCACCGCGATGTCGGCGAACTCCGCGCAGACCGGTCCCGAGATCAGCTTCGACCGCTCGAACGTGCGTCCGCCGTTCGTCGAGCGTGAGAACAGCACGCCCTCGCACGCTTCGACCCGCCCCTTGGTGGTCGTGAAGTCGGTCCACGCCGTGTACACCGCGCCGTCGTGCTGCCGCCCGGTCGTGTCGACCGCCAGCGTCGGCTTGTCCTCGAACCCGTTCGCGTTCGACGACGGCACGGGGACCGTCCCGACGTAGCGCACGCCGTCGTCCGCGTACCTCGACACGTAGATGGCGCCGGGCAGCGGGTTGCGCTGCCCGACGCAGACGAACCCGTAGAACAGTGTCCCGCCGCGGTCGAACGACAGCGCCGGATCGCCGGCGAGGTCGCAGCGGTGGTGGACGGGGGAGCGGACCCCGTCGTCCGATGTGTCCTGGACGAACCCCGGCACCAGGCTCCGGCTCCACGTGCTCCCGCCGTCGTCCGACCGGTAGAACCCGGCCCAGTGCGAGCCGAACCGCGACCCGCATGCGTCGTTCGACCCGACCGCGACCACCCGGGGGTCGTGCGGGTCCACCGCCACCGAGGGTTCGTTCTGGGGCTGGCGGCTGCTCCCGCACAGGTCGGTGATCGCGTTCGGCTGGCCGTCCTCGCGCACGTACGTCGCGCCGGAATGGTCGTCGGTGATCAGCACGTCGTGGTCGACCCGCGTCTGCGGGGCGTCGCCGACGAAGGCCACCGCGACGAACGCGACCACCAGGGCGCCCGCGCCCCACCGCCACGCCCGCGCGGCGACCGGCTTCGCCCGCGGGTACCGGGGCGGCCGCGGCGGGTGCGGGGGCGGCGGGAGCCAGTGCGGATGGAACGCCGGCGGCTCCTCGAACCGGTCCGGCCGCGGCGGCTGCGCCGGCCGGCGTCCAGCGGGCTGCTCGGGCGAGGGGTGCAACTGCGGTCCGCTCGGCGGCTCGGCATCGGTGGGCGGGTCCGGGCGGTCGGGGGGTGGCATGCCGGCTGGACTATGGCACGCCATTCCGGCCCGATCGAGGGCACCGCGGTGCTGCGAATCGGCGATTTCGGGCACGTGGCGGCCGGTAGACTCATTGTCATGTCCGGATCGAACAGCCGCCCGCCGCGGCACGAGCCGCGGCCCGGCCCCGGACCGGTCATGGTCATCGGGGGGGCGGAGGACAAGATGCGCGACCGCGTGATCCTGTCGCGGTTCGTGAAGGAGGCCGGCGGGCCCAAGGCGCACCTGGTCGTGATCGCCACGGCCTCGTCACTCGGCGATGCCGCCACCGAGTTCTACCGCAACCTGTTCCTGGGGATGGGCGTCGAGCGCGTCACCGGCCTTCGCCCGGTCACCCGCGAGGACGCCAACCAGCCGGGGGCGGCCGACGCCCTCGAGGACGCGACCGGCGTGTTCCTGACCGGCGGGAACCAGCTGCGGCTGTCGTCGGTGGTGGGGGGGACGCGGCTCGGCCGGGCGCTCATCGAGGCCCACGAGCGCGGCGCGGTGATCGCCGGGACGTCCGCCGGCGCGAGCGCCGTCGCGACCCACATGATGGCGTTCGGCGCGTCGGGGGCGACGCCGAAGCACCGCATGGCGCAGATGTCGGCCGGCCTCGGGATCGTCCGCGGCGTGGTCATCGACCAGCACTTCGAGCAGCGAACCCGGCTCGGGCGGCTCCTCGCGGCGGTCGCGCAGTCGCCGTCGCTGATCGGGCTGGGGCTCGACGAGGACACCGCGGCGATCATCCACCCCGACCAGACGCTCGAGGTCATCGGCCGCGGCGCGGTCACGATCGTCGACGGCGCGAACGTCGTGACGGACGCATTCCACACGAAGGGGTACCGTCCGATGATGGTGTCCGGCGCCACGCTGCACTCGCTGCCCAGCGGGTTCGGGTTCGACCTCGAACAGCGCGCCCTGCTGCCGGTCGCCGAGCCGACGGTTCGCCTCGGCGGACGGACGCGTCGCCGCATGACCCGCGCCGTCGCCGCGGAGGGTGCCAACAGCTTCTCGGTCGAGGAACCCGCCGCTACCAGCCACCGCGAGGCCTCCGAGTGAGCCCGGCGGGCGGCTCCGCGAAGCGAACCCGCGGCGTCACGTCCGCCGCCAAGCCGGCCGCGAAGGCCGAGGCGAAGCCGCCCGAGAAGGCGAAGTCGCCGGCGAAGACGAAGAACCCCCGTCGGGGGACTGCCAAGGCCGGTCCCAAGTCCACGCCTTCGTCGCAGTCGCCGGGCAAGCGCTCGTCGGCCACCGCCACGAAGCGCGACCGCGAGCGCACCAAGCGCGAGTCCGCCGACGCCAAGCCGCCGGCGCGGCCCGACCTCCGCATCCTCGAGACGCAGGTCTTCCGCGGCCCGAACTTCTGGTCGTACGACCCCGCCATCCGGCTCCTGGTGGACCTCGGCTCCCTGGAGCACTGGCCCTCGAACACGATCGAAGGGTTCAACGAGGGGCTGCTCCAGGTGCTGCCCGGCCTCAAGGACCACTCCTGCTCGCTCGGGCGGCCGGGCGGGTTCATCGAGCGCCTCCACGACGGCACATGGGTCGGCCACGTCGCCGAGCACGTCGCCCTCGAGCTGCAGCGCGAGTCCGGCGCGCACATCTACCGCGGCAAGACGCGCGGTGCCGAGGAGTCCGGCCAGTACAACGTCATCTTCGGCTACGTCGAGGAACAGGTCGGCGTGCAGGCCGGCCGCCTCGCGGTGAAGCTCGTCAACCACCTCGTCGAGCCCGAGGAGGGGTTCGACTTCCTCGCGGAGCTCGAGGACCTCATCCGCCTGGCCGAACGGCGGGCGTTCGGGCCGTCCACCCAGGCCCTCGTCGACGAGGCCGCCAGCCGCGACATCCCGTACATCCGCCTGAACGAGGCCTCGCTGGTGCAGCTCGGCCAGGGCAGGTACCAGCAGCGCATCCGGGCCACGATGACGTCGAAGACACCGGCCGTCGGCGTCGACATCGCCTCCGACAAGAAGCTCACGACGCAGCTGCTCGGCGCGGCCGGCCTCCCGGTCCCGCGGTCCGAGATGGTGCGAACCGAGGCCGAAGCCGTCGCCGCCGGCCGGCGGGTCGGGTTCCCCGTGGTGACGAAGCCGCTTGACGGGAACCACGGCCGGGGCGTCGGGCTCGACCTCCGCGACGACGACGCCGTGCGGCGCGGGTTCGCCCGGGCCAAGGCCGCGGCGCGGCGCGGCGTGATCATCGTCGAGAGCTTCGTCACCGGGAACGACTACCGGTGCCTGGTCGTCGGCGGCCAGCTGGTCGCGGTGGCGCAGCGCGTTCCCGCCCACGTGACCGGCGACGGCAAGCACACGATCCGCGAGCTCGTCGACATCACCAACCAGGACCCCCGCCGCGGCATCGGTCACGAGAAGGTCCTCACGCGCATCAAGGTCGACGACGAGGCCGAACGCCTCATCCAGTCGCAGGGCTTCGAGCTGGACGGCGTTCCGCCGAAGGACACGTTCGTGAAGCTCGTGTCCACGGGGAACATGTCGACCGGCGGCATCTCGATCGACCGGACGTTCGAGATCCACGAGGACAACGCCGAGATCGCCGAGGAGGCCGCCCGGGTGGTCGGGCTCGACGTGGCCGGCATCGACTTCATCGCGCCGGACATCACCCAGCCGGTCCGCGAGACCGGCGGCGCGATTGTCGAGGTGAACGCCGCGCCGGGGTTCCGCATGCACACCCACCCCACCGAGGGCGAACCCCAGTACGTGGCCAAGCCGGTCATCGACCTGCTGTTCCCCGGCGGAACCCCGTCTCGGATCCCGATCGTCGCCGTGACGGGCAGCAACGGGAAGACCACGACCGTCCGGATGATCGCCCACGTCTTCAAGGGCATGGGCCACAAGGTCGGCATGACCTCGACCGACGGCATCTACATCGACGAACGACTGGTGAAGCGCGCCGACGCATCAGGGCCGAAGTCCGCGCAGATGGTCCTGCAGAACCCCCGCATCGACTTCGCGGTGTTCGAGGTGGCGCGCGGCGGCATCCTCCGCGAGGGCCTCGGCTACGGCCGCAACGACGTCGCCGTCGTGCTCAACGTGACCGGCGACCACATCGGGCTGAAGGACGTCCATTCGATCGAACAGCTCGCCGCGGTGAAGCGCGTGATCGTCGAGGCGGTACCGCGGAGCGGGTTCGCCGTGCTGAACGCCGACGACCCGCTGGTGCTCGACATGCGCAAGCACTGCAGCGGGACCGTGATCCTGTTCTCGATGCAGGAGGACAACCCGTTCATCGAACGGTGGGTGAACCGCGGCCGCAAGGCGGTCGTGCTCCAGCGCGGGTCGCTCGGCGAGATGATGGTGATCCGCGAGGGCCGGCGGACGATGCCGATCGGGTGGATCCACCTGCTGCCGTCCACCTTCGAGGGACGCGCCCGCATGATGGTCCAGAACGCGCTCGCCGCCGCGGCCGCGGCGCACGCCGCCGGCGCGCACCTCCACGACATCCGGCAGGGACTGCGGACCTTCTCGACGTCCTTCTACCAGGCGCCCGGGAGGCTCAACGTGTTCGAGCTGAACGGCGTGAAGGTCGTGATCGACTACGCGCACAACGCCGCGGGGCTGGAGACCGTCGGCGACTTCGTGCAGCGCATGACGTCCGGGCCGGTCGGCCCCGGCATCGCGAACACCTGGCAGGCGAACGTCAAGGTGTGTGTGATCTCGACGCCGGGCGACCGCCGCGACGAGGACATGCGCGACCTCGGGCGCGTGGCCGCGAAGTACTTCGACGAGATCATCATCCGCGAGGACCGGAACCTCCGCGGCCGCAAGGCCGGTGAGACGGCCGGCCACATCCTCGAGGGGGTTCGCGAGGCGCAGGCCGGCGGTGCCCGCGTGGGCAACGTCGAGATCGTGCTGGAGGAGATGGCCGCCACGCGGCGGGCGCTCGACAGGGCCCGCGGGGGCGACCTCGTCGTGCTGTGCGTCGACTACGCCACGGACGTGTGGCAGGAGCTCGAGGCCCGCCGCAGCCTCGCCTCGCCGCGAGTGCTCCGGGCCCGCGAGGACGGCGACGGCCAGGTCGAGGGCACCGGCGGCGACCCCGATCTCGTGGAGATGGACCTCGGCCTGTAGCCGGGCCGCCTCAGCCGGCGGCCGGGTGGCGTTCGCGGAGCGCGCCCTCCAGCACCGGTTCTGCCGTGTCGGCGATCGACACCATGATCCGCTGGCAGAGCAAGGTGAACCCGCGCGGCCGGTCTCCGGCGTGGGCCACGGTGAGCATCCCGAGCGACCCGTCCGGACCGAGGCCGAGCGAGCACCTCGACACGAGGCCGTCAGCGAACGACAGCGGCCGGTACCCGAGGGGGCTGCGGTCGAGGTCCTGTTCCACCTGCAGCTGCGAGGCGGCGGCACGCGCGATCGGCGTCAGCGCCGACGCCACCTCGTCCTCGGTCGCCACCGGACGCCAGCCGCGGTCGGCGACGAGCACCTGCTGCGGCGGCCCGTACAGGAACACCGCTCCGAACTCGCACCCGAGCGCCTCGGCCGCCGCCTCGGCCAGGCCCTTGCCGACCGACTCCAGCGATCCGCCCGCGAGCGTCGCGACGGCGAGCGACGCCTGCGCCACCTCGAGGTCGTCCGCCAGCCGTTTGGCCACCGGGATCTCGGCGGCGACGGCGCTCGCCCGCCCGGCCGCAGCACGCAGGCGGTCGTCGTCGAGCGCGGCGGTTCCCTCCCCGCCGAACACGACGAGGTGGTCGCCCGTCCACACGGCTGCCGCCTCGGTCGCCCAGTACGGCCCGAATGCCCGGGACGGGAACCCGAACGACATCCGCGCCATGCCGCGCTCGAGCGCGTCGGCGAGCCACGGTTCGGCCTCCGGCTCGACCTCGACGTTGCCGGCCCAGCCCTTGCCCCGGCCGTGCCCCTCCACGTTCACCAGGCGCCCGGCCGCGACCGGTTCGAACAGGAACAGGTCCGTGACGCCGAGCTCCTCCGCCAGCGCGCCGAGCTGGTCGCCGCTCACCGTGCCTCCCCCCGCACCTCGACGTCGCCGGCGACGCCCGTGACGATCACGTCGCGGGGCGTGCCGGTGTCCGGCACCGTCAGGCAGAACCGCGTCAGGCCGCCGCGCCGCGAATACGAGACGTTCCCGCCCAGCTCCCGGGCCAGCCGGACCACCGAGTGCAGCCCGAGCCCGGTGCCGCCCGGGCGGGAACGGTCCGTCGCGAACGCGGCGAACAGCGACGGCAGGGTCTCCGGGTCGACGCCGGGCCCCGAGTCGGCGACCGTGAACGTGTAGCGGTCCCTGCCCGTCTCGCCGACGAGATGGACGGTGGCATCGGGCGGGGAGTACTTCAGGGCGTTGTCCACGAGGTTGAGCAGGGCGCGCTCCAGCCGGTCGGGATCGGTCACGATGACCGCCGGTTCGACCTGGATGTCCACGCTCCCGCCCCGCGCGGCGCGGCCGGCGGCGACCACCCGCCGGGCCAGGAGGCCCACGTCGGCCCGCTGGGTGCGCAGCGGGGCGTCCGGGTCGCCCACCTCGCGCCCGAGTGCCTCGGCGACCATGCCCGTCAGCCGCTCCGCCTGCGACGCGATCATCCCGAGGAGCTCCTCGCGCTCCATCGGCGGGAGCTTCGCCCACTGCCGGTCGAGGGTTCGGGCCGATCCGAGGATCGAGGTCAGCGGCGTCCGGAGGTCGTGCTGGAGGCTCGCCGCCATGAGGGTGCGGTCCTGGCGGAGCCGGTGGAGCTCCTCGCGCAGCAGCTCGGCCTCGCGCTCCGAGTGCACGATCGCGGCGAGCGCGGCGACCGGGCCCACCGACGCGCGGAGGTCCTCCTCGTCGAGCCCGCCGTCGGTTGCGGCGAGCAGACGGAGCGTCGCCCCGTCCGGCAGGGCGGCCTCGGCGCGTCCGAGGACGGCGAAGCCGCGCCATGGCTCGGGGGCTCCGGCCGGCATCTCGACGACGACGGCGTCGGCCCGGCCGCGCAGGGCATCGGAGGGGACATCGTCGAGCCCGCCGGCCGTGGCCGGTCCCGCGATCCCGAGGAGTTCGACGGCCCCCGGGTCGGCCGGGACGAGGTACGCCGCGAGCACCTCGACCCCGAGGCGCCCCGCCGTCTCGGCGAGGACGGCCGCGAGCGCCGTGGCCGGATACCGCAGGCTGCGCAGGGCCGCGTCCAGCGTGGCGGCGGCCCGAGATGTCGCTCCGGCGCGAATCATGACTGCAGGGAGCATCGGCCCTCCGGCCGCCGTGCTTGACCCGGTCGCGCGGGGACCGGTGACCGCCGGGCTGTGTTGCACTTCCGTTCGTCCGGGAGCAGGCTTCCCGCTTCGTTCTCCCCAGGAGGAACCATGTCACTCCGACGTCGGTGGTCGGTCGCGTCCGCGGCGTTCGTGTTCGCGTCGGTGGTCGGGTGGATCGGCGTGCCTCCACCGGGATCGGCGTCCACGTGCTCGTCCACCACGTGGACGGGCAACGTCGACGACGAGTGGACCACCTCGGGGAATTGGCTGAACGGCGTGCCGGCCACGTGCAGCGAGGTCGACTTCATGGACAACAGCCCGCACCCGGACATCGTCGACGTTCCGACCATCACCCTGAACACGCTCTCCATCTCCGGCGGGGTGTCGCTCACCGGCGATGACGACACGGTGATCACGGCCAGCGCCCTGACGTGGAGCGATGGGACGTCGAACGTCTCCCTGGTGGCGTCCCAGTCGCTCAACATCCTCGGCGGCGGGACGCACGTGCTCGTGAACGGGAACGACGTCCACAGTGAGACGCTGACCAACACGTCCGACGCGCTCCAGACCGGCGGCGCCACGCTGGAGCTCGACCACGGCGCGGTGGCCGTGAACGACGGCGTGTGGGCCACCACCTCGCCGCCGTCCGGGGGCGCGGTGATCAAGGGCATCGTGTGCTGTGCCTCGTTCGCCACGTTCGTGAACGAAGGAACGCTCGACGGCGACGGGAACGGCATCTCGATCATGAACATGCGCTACGACGGGACCGCGACCGGCGTCGTCAACGGCCTGGTCGTCCTCGACGCCGGCACGCACGTCCTGGAGAACGGGACGGCGGTCTCGGGGACCGACGCGAACCTCGACGTCGTCGACGGCGCCACGGTCGCGGTCGGCGGCACGATCCACCTCGACAAGGGCGGGCGGATCACGCAGGAGCACGGCACCATCGTGAACGGCACGGGCGTGACGTTCGAGGGGGCCGGCGTGCACCACGGCAGCTACCGCTGGACCGGCGGGACGATCTTCGCCTCGCCGACCTTCGACACGGGGGCCGACCTGGTCGTGTCCGGCGCGGACGGGAAGACGCTGGACGGGACCACCGGATCGGCGCACGGCGTCCTCACGGTGGAGACGACCGCCACGGAACAGGGAACCGGGGCGCTTTCGCTGTCGGGTGCGGCGGTCGTGGACGACGGGCTGTGGGAGATCCCGGCGAACCAGGACGTGACCGTTCGCGGCGCGTCGTGCTGCGCTTCGTCGCGACCCCTGTTCCGCGACAACGGGGAGGTGCGCATCGCCGCGACGTCGACGTTCGACTTCTCCAACGCGCACTTCACCGCGGCCCCGACGGGGGTCGTCGAGGGCGGGACGTTCGACCTGGGGGCGGGGGAGCACCCGTTCGATTCGGGGAGCCGGTTCCTGAACGGCGTGGACGTGGTCCTCGACCGGAGCGCGACGGTCGCCGGGTCCGGGCTGATGACGTTCCAGCAGGGCGCCACGCTGGAGCAGACCGACGGCGCCACGATCTCCGGCGTCCACGACATGGAGGGTTCGGGGACGTACCGCTGGACGAGCGGGACCATCTCCGGCGGCCTCGACCTCGGGCCGGGGATCGCGACGAAGATCAACGACCTCGCTTCCGATCCGAACCACAACCGTTCCCTCACGTCGACCGGCCCGACGCCGGCCTCGCTGACGGTGGAGGGCGGGGCGGTGCAGAACTCCGCGACGCCGGTCTCGCTCGGGGCGGGCGACGACGTGACGAACCGCATCGGCAGCACGTGGACGATCCAGAACGGCGGCCTGCGCGGCGGCGTGTGCTGCGCTTCGCCGGCCGTCGTGTCGAACCTCGGGACGCTCGTGGTGAAGGCGTCGGCGGCGGGGACGTCGGGCACGCTCGAGCTGCTGGCGTTCCGGAACCGCGGTTCGTTCAAGGTGAACGCCGGCACGGCCTCGTTCCTCGGCGTGTCGCCGATCCAGACGGCGGGATCGACGTCGGTGGCCGGCACGCTCTCGACGAACCTCCCGTTCCAGCTGAAAGCCGGGACCTTCGGCGGGGCCGGGAAGGTCACCGGGTCGCTCGAGAACACCGGCGGGACGCTCTCGCCCGGCGCCCCGATCGGGACGCTCCACGTCTCCGGCGACTACACGCAGTCGAACGGCGGCACATTCGCGGCCGACCTGAAGAACGCGGCGGTCGACCTGCTGGTGGTGGGCGGGACGGCGGACCTGGGCGGAACGCTGAAGCTCCACCTGGCGCAGAGCGGCGCGCTGACGCGCTCGATCCGGACGCTGCTCTCGGCGCACAGCGTGTCGAGTCCGTTCACGACGGTCGCCGGACTGGGCACGCTCGGCAGCCCGTGGGCCGTGAAGGACACCGCGTCGCGGGTGCGGCTGTTGCCGGTCTGACCTACGCGATGCCGCGGGCCCGCCGGACCAGCTGGCGGACGCGCGCGGGGCCGACCCGCTTCGCGCCGCGGCGTTCGAGCAGGGCGAACAGCTCGGGGCGCTGGCCGAGCGCGGTGATGGCGACGACGTCGTTCGGCTTCGACCGCTCGAGCATCCACTCGAGCGCGTGGACCTCGTCGGGGAAGTCGGGGACGTCGGCCGGGTCCTTGCCGCCGTCCACCGCGCCGGCGCGGAGGCGTTCGATGAGCTCCCCGGCCTCGCGTCCCCGGAGGTAGTGCAGCAGCTGCGCGATCGCAACGTGGTCGGCGCCCCTCGCGGCGAGGTAGCCGAGCCCGTGCAGGATCTCGTCGCTCCGGTCGCCCGCGGACGAGTACGTCAGCCAGACCTCGGCGCCCGACCGGCGGAGCCCGCGGGCGACCTCGACCAGCCCGGCCATCCCCGCCTCGTTGTGGGCGTAGTCGAGCACGACCACCCGCCGGTCCACCTCGAACAGGTTCGCGCGGCCGGGGTTCGATTCGGGATCGAGGACGAACGACCGCAGGCCCTGGACGACGGCCCGTTCGGGGATCCCGGCGGCGAGCGCGGCAGCGGTGGCCCCGAGCGCGTTCTGCACGTTGTTCGACGACAGGCCGGCGAGCGTGACGGGGACCTGCTCGACGGGGAGGAGCGGGTACGGCTCGCGGTTCGGTTCGAGGACGGTGACCGCGCCGTCGAGAACGGTCATCCCGCGCCCGCCCTCGTTCAGGACCGAACGCAGGGCGGGGTGGTTCGGGTCGAGCGAGAACAGCCAGGTCCGGCCGCGGGCGATCCGGCGCATGGCGAGCACCCGCGGGTCGTCGGCGTTCAGCACGTCCCAGCCGTCCGGCTTCGTGATGCGCAGGATGGTCGACTTCACCTCGGCCAGCTGGTCGAGTGTCTCGATGCCGTGCATGCCGAGATGGTCGTTCGAGATGTTGGTCACGACGGCCACGTCGTTGTGCGTGGTGCCGATGCCGCGGAGCAGGATGCCGCCGCGCGCCGTCTCGAGGACGGCGAGATCCGCGCCGGGCTGCGACATGGCCTTGCCGGCGCCGCCGAACCCCGAGTAGTCGCCCTTTTCGACCAGGCGGTCTTGGAGGTACACGCCGTCGGTGGAGGAGTAGGCCACGGTCTTCCCGGCCGCCCGGACGAGGTGCGCGAGCAGCCGAACGGTCGTCGTCTTGCCGTTCGTGCCGGTCACCGCGATGACGGGGATGTGGGGCTCGGGGACGGTGGGCTGCGGGCCCGGCTCGGACGCCATCACCGTGGCGGCGAGCTCACGGATCGCCGCCCGCATCGACCGCCGGCCGGGGAGCACGTCGATCAGGAGGGCGGCGAGCTGGTTGGCGAACGTTTCCGCGGCCGTTCGGTTCCGCCAGGGGAACGCCACGACCACGCGGTCGGGAAGCGGGCCCGGTCGAGCTCGCACGGCGATGTGCGTTCCGGTCGCGTCCGCCGCGACGCGCGTGAGTTGGGCGGCGACGCGCGCGAGGAACCGCAGCCGCCGGTCGGAGCCGGGCGGACCGGGTCGGATTCCGGCGCCGTTCGACCGGACCCCGGCCTCCTCGGCCCGCTTCGCCAGCCGGTCCTCCGGCATGTCGGCGAGCTTGGTCAGCTCGAGCGTGAGCTTGATCGCGGGGCGGGTGAAGTAGAGGTTCGGCCCGTCGAGAACTCGCAGTTCGACGAGCCGGCCGTTCGAGCCCTGGGTGCGCCCCCCCGCCATGGTGGCGGCAGCCTACCCAGGGGCCGCGCCGCGCGCGAGGCCCGGTGCGAGGTCAGTCGCGGGGTGCCCGGGCGAGCGTCTCGACCAGGCTACGTGCGGCCGTCTCGCCGGATTCGATGCAGTCGGGGATGCCCACCGCGCCGAGGAACGCTCCCGCAACCGCGACTCGTTCGGGCAACGCGTCGACCGCCTGCCGCATCCGGTCCTGATGGCCGGGCGCGAAGACCGGGAGCGCCTGTTCCCAGCGGTGGATGCGAACGAGGTCGGGCTCGGCCTGGGCGCCCATCACGCGTCCGAGCTCGCCGGCCACCCGGTGGACCAGCTCGTCGTCACCCGCCCCCAGGCGACCGGGGTCGGTGACCACGGCGCGGAGCACCAGCCGGCCGCCGGCGAGGTGCGGCCACTTGGACGAGTACCAGGAGCACGCGGCAGTCGCGAGGCCTTCGTCCGGGTCGACCAGGAACCCCGACCCGTCCAGGGTTCGCACCAGCGACCCTTCCGGGAACCGCAGCACGATCACCGCCGACGGGCTGGAGCGGACCTCGCGGAACAACGCGGCCGCCAGGGGGGCGAGGGGGTCGAGCGCCGACGCAGTCGCTGCGGCGGGCGCGGTGAGGAGCACTGCATCCGCGGACAGCGCCTCCGCGCCATCACGCGTGACCTCGAAGCCATCGGTTCCGGAGGCCGACACGGAGACAACCGACGAACCCGTTCGGATCGATCCGGCCGGCAGGGTCCCGGCGAGCGTGTCGACCAGCGAGCCGAACCCCCCGCGGAGGGCGAGGAACGGCGAACCGTCCGAGTCGGCGGCCGCGCCGGCCGGCGGACGGAGCGCCCGCGCGAGCGAGCGCTGGCCGACGGCCCGGGGGAGTGCCGTCCGCACGCCGACCTCCGAGCCCGGCACGCCGAACACCCCGCGCAGGATCGGTTCGACCAGACGGACGGCTGCGTCTCGCCCGAGCCGGCGCCGCACCACGGTCGCCGCGGGCTCGTCGGGATCGCCGATCGGGCGGCCGGGGAGGAGCGGTTCGACCGCGGCCCGCATCGCGCCGCCCCACGACAGCAGGCCCGCCCGGACCGCGCGTCGGGCGGCCCTGGTCGACGTCGGCACCCCCATGACCAGCCCTTCGGGGAACTGGTGCAGGGTCCCGCCACGCAGCACGAACGCCCGCCGCCCGCCGGGCGCGACCGGGACGAGGTCGCCGCCGAGGCCGAGCTCCTCGGCAAGGCCTCGTCCGCGGGACTTCGCCGCGAGGAACGCGTCCGGTCCCCACTCGATCGTGACACCGTCGACGACCTCGGTGAACAGCTTGCCGCCGAGGCGGTCCGAGGCCTCCAGCACGACGACCTCGAGGTCGATCCCGGCGCCCCGCGCCGCCAGCACGGCCGCACGCGCGCCAGCCAGGCCCGTCACCCCGCCGCCGACCACGATCAGCCGATGCATTTCGCGATCGTACGGGCGGATGGCAAACTGGCTCCATGACGGAGAACCAGGACGACCTCGCCCTCCTGCAGCGCGCCGAGGAGGCGCTCACCGAGATCAAGGTCAGCCAGGGCCTGTCCGACCGTCACGCATCCGTGCTGGCCGCACTCCGCATCCGCCTGAAGGGAACCGCCGGCAAGTCGCTCGACGAGATGCTCGAAGCCGCCGGGGATCTCGAGTCCGGCGAAGCCGCCGAGCAGAAGAGCCACGAGCTCGACAACCTCTTCGCCAAGGAGGACGCGAAGCCCAAGCAGTCCCTCGACGACCTGTTCGCGGAGAAGCCGAAGAAGCCGGAGTGGCCCTCCTAGCGGACCGGGCCTGAATCAGCGGCCTGTTCCACGAACGCGCGGCCTGGTGGGCAGAACGAACGGAAGTCGCACCACCGGCAGTGGTTGCCCGGGACCGGTTCGAACTCGCCCGCGGCCATGCCCGCGAGCGACGTCGCGAGGCGCCCGCGGATCGTGTCCGGATCGTCGGCCGGCCACGAGTCCTCCGCGCCCTCGCCCAGATACAGGTACACGAGCCGAAGATCCTCCGGGCGCTTTCCCCACACCGTCGTGCAGGCCAGGGCGTACACGTCGAGCTGCAGCCGGGTGAGCGGGTCGCCGGGGTCGGGCCGCCCGCCCGTCTTGTAGTCGACGACCTCCCACGCGCCGTCCGGCTCCCCGTAGATGGCGTCGATCCGTCCCCGCAGCACGAACCCCTCCACCTGCAGCAGGAACGCCCGCTCCGCGAACAGCGGCACGCGGCCGGCGAACCTGCTCTGCAGGAACGCCTGCCGGAGGCGTTCGATCCGGCCGGGCTCGCCCGCGAGCTCCTCGGGCGTGAGGTCCGGCGGCTCGTCGAGATCGATCAGCGTCGTCTGGCCGGACGAGCGGCGTTCGATCCAGCGGTGGATCTCCGTGCCGATCCGGGCGGCAGGCCCGCTGAACCGTGGCAGCGGGCGGACGTAGGACCAGTAGAAGCGCTTGGGGCACCGCGCGTAGTCGACGATGCCGCTCACGGCGATCGTGGCCGGCATCCACGGCGCCGCCTCCGCCGGACGCTCCGCCTCCAGCAGGTGCGCGGCCAGCAGGCGCAGCTCGCCGGACTCCGTTTCGAACTCGGCGCGCTCGCCCTCCGACAATGCCGCCACTGCGGACGCCGGCGCCTCGCCGGACAGCGCGGCGGCCCGCCACCCATCGGGGAACAGCGCGTCGGCTTCGGGCGGCTGCGCCGGCCCCGGCCAATCGCGGACGAGCCGCTCGCGGTGGCCCCTCGCCGGGTGTTCCTCGCCGGCCTCGGGCCCCCGGTCGACGGCCGCGTCGCCCGTGCCCTCGCCCCAGGCCGCCAGCTCCTCGAAGAACTCGCTCGGCTTCTTCGCGTTGTCGCCGTCGCCGTACCAGTTCGCGCCGGTGCAGTGCAGCCGCTGCCGCGCCCGCGTGAGCGCCACGTAGCAGGTCCGGCGCTCCTCGATCAGCTCCTGGTCCTTGAGCCGCCGCCAGAACTCGCGCAGGTTCCCGCCCTCGTAGTGCGGCAGCACGTCCCGATCGCCCCGCAGCTCGAAGTCGAGCGAGCGCCCCTTGGTGGCCGGGTTGTGCTGCAGGCGGTTGTTCGGCAGGACGTCGCGCGCCATCCCCGGCACGAACACCGTGTCGAACTCCAGCCCCTTCGCCTGGTGGATGGTCATGACCTTCACCGATACGGCGTCGCTCGGCTGCACCGGCGACCACTCCTGGCGTTCGGCGTCCTCCACCACCTCCACGTAGTCCAGGAATGCCCGCAGGGTGAGCTCGCCCTCCACCGGCGTGAACGCGTGCACCTCGTCGAGGAACGCCGCGATGTTGCGCCGCCGGGCGGCCGCCGTCTCCCGGTCCGGATCGGCGTCGAGCTCCGCCAGCAGCCCGGTCCGCCGGACGACCTCGGCAAGGAACTCTCCGACCGGTCGCCGGGCCTCGGCCCGCAACGACGCCAGCTCGGCCCGGAACTCCTCCAGCCGCGCGCGGGCCTCCTCGGACAGGCCCTCGACCTCGTCGAGGTGCTCGAGCGCCTCCGCGAACAGGAACGGCGTCGACTCGCCTTCCTCCGACTCCCGCATGGCGTAGTTCTGGTCCTTCGCCCACGCGGCCACCCGCGCCAGGTCCTTGAACCCCACCCGGTACCGCGGCCCGAGCAGGATCCGCGCCAGCGCCACGCTGGCCCGCGAGTCGGCCACCGCCCGGGCGTACGCCAGCACCTCGACCACCTCGGGCAGCTGCAGCAGCCCGCTGAGGCCGACGAACTCCGACGGGATCCCCGCCCGCGCGAACGCCTCCTGGAGCGACGCGAACAGCCGGCTCGCCCGGCACAGCACGGCGAACGACGACCAGTCGTCCCCTGCCGCGCGGCGTTCGAGGATCCGCTCGGCGATCCATGACGCCTCGGCCCACTCGTCCGAACATCGCACGACGCTCACGGAACCGTCGCCGTTCGCCGGCCACGGCCGGAGCTCCTTGTCCGGGTCCGGCCGCTGGTCCTCCGGCACCGGCCCGATGATCGCGTCGGCGGCCGCGAGGATCCGGGCGCCCGAGCGGAAGTTCGTGTAGAGGGGCAGCTTCGGCGACGGCTGCCCGTCCCCGAGGGGGAACTGGTTCGGGAAGTTCAGGAGGTTGTAGAGCGAGGCGCCGCGCCAGGCATAGATGTTCTGGTCGGGGTCGCCGACCGCCGTCACGGGGAACCCGTCGCCGAACACCTCGGCGATCAGCAGGGCCTGGGCGACGTTGGTGTCCTGGTACTCGTCGAGCAGCGCCGCGTGGAACCGGTCGCGGTACTCGGCGCACACGTCGTCGTGGTTGGCGACCACGTCGAGCGCCAACGTGATCTGGTCGCCGAAGTCGATCACGCCGCGTTCGCGCTTCAGCTCCTCGAACAGCTTGGCTGCACGCGCGAACTCGATGCGCTCCTGCGCGGCTTTGTACGCGTCATCGTTCTTGTACTGCTGGAGCGTCTCGAGCTGCTGTTCGTTGTACTCGATCACGCGGTCGAGCAAGACGCGGTGGTTCGCGCACTGGTCGGCGAGGTCGAGGATGTTGCTGATCAGCGACGGCTGCCACTCGGCCTTGGCCACGCGGAAGGAGACCTTCTCGAGCACGGCCGCGCAGAGCTCCGTTCGTTGGGCCGGCGTGAGGACGCGCTGGCCGGGCTCGATGCCCGCACGGAGGCCGTAGCGGTCGAGCACCTGGGCCGCGAACCCGTGGTAGTTGAGGATCTCGGGCTCCTCGCCCTCCTGCAGGTCGAGCGTCCGGAGCGCCCGGCGGATACGGAGCGTGAGGTTCTCGGTGGCCTTGTTCGTGAACGTCAGGCAGAGCACGTTGCCGGGCAGCACGCCGTCGTGATCCGCGTCCACGCGGCCCAGCGCCACCAGGGCCAGGTACACGATGCGCGCGGCCATCACCGACGTCTTGCCCGACCCCGCGCCCGCGACGACGACGTACGGCTGGAGCGGCATCGAGATGGCCTTCCACTGCTCGTCGGTGGGCTCCGAGCCCATCGCGGCGACGATCTCCTGGGGGAACCCGCTCACGGCGACCCCTCCAGCGGGAACGCCGCCTGCCCCCACGAGGTGACCGGCACGCTCTCGGCCGGGTCGGGCTCGAGCCCGGGTTCGACGGGCTCGGACTCGGCTCGCTCCGGTTCGACGGGCTCGGGCTCGGGTTCGAGTTCGAGTTCGAGGATCGATGCCTCGACGGGCGTCTCCGCGACGTCCGTCGTTCGATCGGGCTCGGTCGTCGCGAGCCCCTCGGCGACGGGGAACACCGGCGCGCCCTCGGGCCACAGCGAGCAGAGCGTCTTGAAATCGCAGAAGCGGCAGTTCGCCCCGGGGTTCGGGCGGTACACCTCGTCCTCGGTGAGAGTTCGGATGCGGCCGATCAGACCGGATAGCCGTTCGCGCATGCCGTCCAGGTACGCCGGACGCTCGTCGCCGGAGGGCTGCCATCCGACCGGCGCCACGCCCTCCCGGCCCTCGCGCCCGCGGACGAACGCCAGCTGCACGGCCCGGATCGGCTGGTACGACTGGAGCTCCGCCGCCTCGTCGACCGCGATCGTGTAGATGCCGAGCTGGAGGTTCTCGTCGGCCTTCCCCGCCTTGTCGGCCTTGCCGGTCTTGTAGTCGACGATCCGGTTGCCGCCCGAGGTGATGCTTTCGATCCGGTCGATCACCCCGCTGACCGTCGCCCCGTCGAACGCGAACTCGAACCGGACCTCGCGTCCGAGCGACGGCGACTCACCGTACGTCCGGTGCCAGTTGGGCAGCATGACCTCGGTCACCAGGCGCCGGAACGCGTGGCTGACCGCGAACGAGGGGAACTCGGCCTGCCGCCACCGCTGCCCCGCGGCGTCGATCAGGCCCTCGAGCGTCTGCGGCAGGTCGCCGTTCTCGTACTCCTCGATGAGCGTGTGGACGAGGTGGCCGACCCAGGCCTGGTAGCCGCTCGGGCTCCCCAGGCCGAGCTCCTCGTTCAGCACGTACTGGAGCTCGCAGTTCTCGAGGGTGGACAGGCGCGAGTACGACACGCGGACTCCCTCGCGCAGGGGCCGGCCGGTGTCCGTCCAGCCACGCTGGAACCACCATCGCGCCGGCTGCGCGCCGAGCGCGGAGAGCCCCTCGATCGCCGCCAGCCGGCGCGGCGCGGCCGTGTCGGCCCGCGCCAGCGCCCGCCGCCAGGTCGCCGCCGCATCGGCGGTCGAGAGCGGCGCCCCGGGGACGCCGTCCAGCCGGCGCCATGTCGCGCCGGCCTCCTCGACGAACCGCGATCGGGCGGAGAGCGTGTCGTCGTCCTGCCGATCCGTCGCGGTCAGGACCACCGCCCGCCGGGCCCGCCCGAGCACCATGCGAAACAGCCGCCGCTCGTCCGCGAGCCGGAGCCGGTTGCGCTCCGACTGCGACACGCGCCGCTCCAGCACCGCCAGGTCGAACATCGGCTCCGGCCGCGACAGGCTCGGGAAGTTCCCTTCGACGGCGCCGACAACGACCACCACGTCGAACTCGGTCCCCACAGCACCGTGCGCCGTGAGGACGCGCACGGCGTCCGGCTGGGGGCCGGCGGCCACGTCGGTGCCCGGCCCGCCGGCGCCCGCGTCGAGGTCCGCGAGGAACGCCGCCACCGGCCGTTCGCCGCCCGCGGCGGACGCCGCCACCGTTCCCGCGAACGCCACCACGGCGTCGAGATCCCTGCGGGCGCGCGGCTCACGGTCGGCCTCCTCGACCAGCCGCCGCGACGAGGGCAGGGCGCGCCACAGGATCGCGAATGCGTCGAGCGCCGAGCGTTCGGCCACGGCCTCGGCCCTCGCCAGGGTCTCGCGCAGCGCGTGGACGTCGCCGGCCACGTCCTCCGGCAACGCCCCAGTGTGCTCGAGCGCGTCCGCGGGCGACTGCCCCGCCTGGACCGCCGTCCGGACCATGCCGCGCGCGAGGGCCGGGGCGACGCGCGCCAGGTCCGACGTGAGCACCGACTCCACCAGCGCGTCCCGGCCGTCCGGCGCGGCCAGCCAGCGCAGCGCCAGAACCAGGGGCGCCGTGGCCGGCTCGGCAGCCAGCGAGAGGCCGCGCTCCGAGGTCCACCGCGGGATGCCGGCGTCGTCGAGGGCCCGCACCAGCCCGGCCGCCTGGGTGCTCTGCCGCCGGACCACCACCGCGAGCCGATTCCACGGGATGCCCTCGTCCACGTGGAAGCGCCGGAGCGCCCGCGTGACCGCGCCGAGCTCCTCGGACTCGTGGGTCGCCGTGAGCGCCTCGACGCTCACCGCCTGCGGCGACCGGTGGTTCACGTCGAGCGTGATCGCCCCGGCGCCCGGGAAGTGTTCGACGAAGTGCCGGATCGGCTCGTCGGTGGACCCCTGGAACGAGAACACGTGCGCGTCGGGGCTCCCGGCGACGACCAGCGTCGCCGGCCGCAGCCCCGAGAGCAGCGCCTCCGCCGCGAACGTCGTGTCCTGGTAGTCGTCGACCAGGAGGTGGTCGTACGGCGGTTCGCCCTTCGGCGCCGCGGCCGCGGCCTGCTCGACCAGGCCGGCGAAGTCGACCAGGCCCTGGTCGTCGAGCCCACGCTGGTAGCG
This sequence comes from Actinomycetota bacterium, assembly GCA_035577825.1. Lineage (GTDB taxonomy): Bacteria > Actinomycetota > UBA4738 > UBA4738 > JACQTL01 > DATBHM01. Next base: position 18,990 of record DATLUW010001010.1, read on the forward strand.
CTCGAGGAACCCGGCGAGCTCCGCCCATCCGGAGAGTCCGGCGTCGGCCGCCCGCCTCCGGATGTCCTCGGGCTTCAGCAGCGCCTCCTGGGACCTCGCCAGGAACTGCCGGACCTGATCGGCGAACCCCCGCAGCCGGAGCATCGACCCGTACGCCGGCCAGTCGGCCTGGTCCTCGCCGGCCAGCAGGTCCCGAACCCGGGAGAACTGGTCGGCGGCGGGGAGGATCTCGGGCGGCGCATCGTAGTCGAGCGCCCCGTGGCGGAGCCCCATCACGTGGTACGCGAGCCCGTGGATCGTCATGACCCGCAGGTCGGGGAGCGACATCGGCAGCCGGCCGAGCAGGTGCTCGCGCGACTCGCGCCGGGCCCGGCCGGACCCGACGACCAGCGCGACGCGCTCCGGATCGGCCCCGCCCTCGATCAGCCGCGCGAACCGTTCGCGGAGCACGGCGGTCTTGCCGGTGCCGGGACCGCCGGTCACGAGCAGCGGGCCGTCGGCGTGCTCCAGGACGCGGGACTGCGAGGGGTCGGGCGCGAAGCTCATTCCGAAGCGGATGCTAGCGCGACCTTCCGACACGCCTGCACCGAGCGGGCGGAGGGCGGGCGACCGGCCGGCCAGGCTGCGCCGGAGGCCGGGCGAAACTACGATCGGTGTAGGCAAACCAAGCACCTCGAGCGTTGAGCCTTCGACCATGAGCGAGACCCTCGGCGTCGTGCCCGATCCGCCCGACGTGGCGCACCGCGGCCCGGGCGCGGACGACACCGGACCGCTCGACGTGACGCCCCACGCGGAGTCGTTCGAGGAGTTCTTCGACCGGGAGAAGGGCGCGCTGTTCGGGGCGCTCGCCCTGGTCACGAGGAATCGCCACGAGGCCGAGGAGCTCACCCAGGACGCGTTCGTCCGCCTCCTGGAGCGGTGGGACCGGGTCGGCGAAATGGACGACCCCCGCGGTTACCTCTACCGGACCGCGATGAACACGTTCAGGAGCAGGTACCGCCGGGCGGTGACCGCGGCGAAGCGCGGGG
>DATLUW010001011.1:0-4191 GCA_035577825.1 Actinomycetota bacterium
ACGGCGACGACCGTCACCGACCCCGACGGCCACGTCGAGGAGGCGACGTTCAACGACGACGGCTACCTGCTCACCGACACCGCCGCCATGGGGACGCCACTCGAACGAACGGTGACCACGACGCGGCAGGCGGGGACGAACCTTCCGCTCACGGTGACGGACCCGGCCGGCCGGATCACCACCTACACGTACGACGCGAACGACAACGTCACGCAGGTGACGCAGCTGTCCGGCTCGCCGAACGCCGTCTCGACCTCGCTCACGTACCAACCGAAGTTCAACCTGGTCACGTCGATCACCGACCCGCTGAACCACGCGACGCACTACGCGTACGACGCGCACGGCGACCTCACGACGATCACCGACCCGCTCGGCCACACCCAGACCTACGCCTACGACCCGGAGACGGGCCAGGTGCTCTCGTACACGAACGGCGTCGGCAAGGCGACGACGTTCGGCTACAACGGCGGGGACCTGGTGTCGATGACCGACCCCACCGGGGTGGGATTCCACCGGTTCTACGACGCCCTCGGGCAGCTGCTCTCGAGCACCGACTCCCTGGGCAACACGACCTCGTTCAAGTACGACGCGGTGGGCCGGGTGGTCCAGGCCACCGACGCCGCGGGGAAGGTCACGTCGTACGCCTACGACAAGATCGGCGACCTGGTCGGCGAGACCGACCCGCTGCACCACACGACGCACTACGCGTACGACGCGCAGGCCAGGCTGACCTCGCAGACGGATCCACTCTCGCGGACCGAGACCTACGCGTACGACCCCGCGGGCCACCTCGTGACCTACGTCGACCGGCGGGGCCTCACCACCTCGCTGGGGTACGACGCGCTGAATCGCCTGGAGTCGGCGGGGTTCGGCAAGAACGGTGCGTCGTTCCAGGACGAGGAGGCCTTCACGTACGACCTGCTCGACCGGATGACCGGGGCGACGGACTCCGTCGCCGGTGCCATCGCGCGGACTTACGACAACCTCGACCGCCTGACTCAGGAGACCTCTCCACAGGGCACCGTCACCTACGCGTACGATGCGGGCGGCCGCCGAACCTCCATGCACGTGGCCGGGCTTCCCGCGGTGCAGTACACATTCGACGCGGCCGACCGCATGACCGGCGAGCAGCAGGGCTCCGTGTCGGTCGCGGTCGCCTACGACAACGCCGACCGGCCGACGGCGGTGACGCTCCCCGGCGGAGTGAAGGAGGCCTGGTCGTACGACGCCGGTTCCCGGGTGAAGGGCATCACGGTGACGCACGCGGGCACGAACCTGGGAACGCTGGCGTACCAGCGCGGCCTGGACGGACACGTCCGGGTCGTGAACGGGACGCTGGCCCGGCTCAACCTGCCGGTCGCGGTGTCATCGGCGACCTACGACGCCGCCGACGAGCTCACCAACTGGGGCGGCGCCGCGCTGTCCTACGACCTGAACGGCAACCTGGTCCACGACGGCCCCACCACGTACACCTGGGACGCCCGGAACCACCTGGCGTCCGTGGCGGGGGGGACGACCGCGAGCTACCGGTACGACGCGTTCGGGCGGCGGGTGCTCGTGACGACGGGTGGTTCGACCACCGGGTACCTGTACGACCACATGAACCCCGCGGCCGAGGTCGCCGGGAGCACGCCGACGGTCGCGTACCTCGCGGGGCAGTTCCTCGACCAGTGGTTCACCCGCACGTCCGGGACGCAGACCCGTTCGTACATCAGCGACCCCGTCGGCAGCGTCGTGGGACTGGTGAACTCCTCGGGTTCGTTCACCACGAGCTACACCTACGACCCGTTCGGGGCGACGACCTCGTCCGGCGCGAGCTCGACCAACCCGTTCCAGTTCACCGGCCGGCAGCGCGACACAACCGGGCTCTCCTACCTGCGCGACCGGTACTACTCGCCGCGCTTCGACCGGTTCGTCTCGCAGGACCGCTTCGATCCCGCGGCGGTGCAGCTGCTCCGGCAGTCGACGAACGGGACGGTCCGGGGATTCCCGGCCGACGGCCGCCTGCTGAACGGCTACACCTACGTCCTGAACGGGCCGACGGTCGCGCCCGACCCGACCGGGCTCTGCTACCCCTGGTGCACCGCCGCCGCGGGAGCGATCGGCAACGCATTCGGCGCGTACATCTCGGGCGGCTCCTCGAAGGACATCGTCCGGGCGGCCGTCATCGGGGCGGTCGGCGGGTTCGTCCCCGTGCCGGGCGGGATGCTCGGGCGGATGGTGACGAACGCGTTCGTGAACGGCCTCGGCGAGTTCTACAACGAGGCCTGGTCCGCGAAGCAGAAGGGGCAGCCCTTCACGCCGAACTGGACGGCGATCGGGGCATCGGCCGGCGCGGGGCTCCTCGGGGGCGAGCTCGGGAACGGCGTGGCCGGCGAGGTCGGGCCGCTGTTCCAGGGCGGGTCCTCCGGCTGGGGAGGAAACATCTCCTCCGGCTTCGCGCAGGGTCCGGTCAACGGGGCCGGCAGCATCTGGGCGAACCTGATGGACGCGCTGAACACGACCGGCCCGCCGGGGAGCCCGCCGCCGTAGCGTCAGGAGGCGGCTCCGCTAGCGCGATTCCGATGTCACCGCCGTCGGAAATACGGAAGGCAGAGCTCGTTCGCGCAGTGGGCCACCTTGACCCACCCGATGGATTGGTCGAAGTAGCTGATCAATGCCCGGCCGTCGACCCCGATGGTGACCGACGAGACATCGCCGACGTCGTCGGCGGCGTCGATGGTCTGGATTCTCGCCGCCGAGCACTCCACGTTCGAGCAGTGGGCCACCTTGAGATCGTGGTTGATGCTGAAGTCCAGGTAGCTGATCAGCCCCAGGCCGTCGGCGCCCAGCGTCACGGACGTCTCGAAGCCGGCGAACGCGCCGCTGTCCACCGTAGCGATGTCGGCCGTCGAGCACGCGACGTTCGAACAGTGCGCCACCTTGAGATGACGGTTGGTGACGTCGTGGTAGCTGATGAGCCCCAGGCCGTCGGCGCCGATCGTCACGGATGTGTACTGGCCGACGTCGCCGGGCGCGTCGATCGTCGCGGTGGCGGCCGCCGAGCAGTCGACGTTCGAGCAGTGGGCCACCTTGAGGTCGCCGTTGGCGCCGTCGTAGTAGCTGATCAATCCGAGACCGTCGAAGCCGATCGCCAGGGACGCCTCGCTCCCGACGAAACCGGTCGAGTCGACGGTGGTCGTGGTGGCGGCCGAGCACAGCACGTCCGAGCAATGTGCCACCTTGAGGTCGGCGTTGGTCCCGTCGTAGTAGCTGATCAACCCCAGGCCGTCCGCCCCGATCCCAACGGACGAGAACTCGCCGACGGATCCGGTCGAGTCGATCGTGGCCGTGGTCGACGAGGAGCACGAGGTGTTCGAACAGTGCGCCACCTTCAGGTCGCCGTTGAGGCCGTCGGCATAGGCGATCAACCCGAGACCGTCGGCGCCGACCGCGACGGACGGGGTGTCCCCGACGGAGTCGACCGTCGCGATGGCGTACCCGGAACAGGACAGGAACAGGCAGTGGGCCACCCTCAGGTCCCCGTTGACCCCGTCGCGATAGGCGATCAGCCCGAGACCGTCGGCGCCGATCGTCACCGAGGTGAAGGTGTTCCCCCCGACGAAGTCGACGAATGTGGTGGCGTTCCCCATGGGCTGACTCCGGTCGAACGCGGACCCGGGCGCCCCTTGCGCTCCCGGCACACCCTGCGGACCTTGCACTCCCTGCGGACCCGGCGACCCCTGCGGACCGGGCGACCCCTGCGGACCGGGCGAACCCGCGGCGCCGGGAGAGCCCGCCGGCCCCGGTGAACCCGCCGGCCCCGGTGAACCCGCCGGCCCCGGGGATCCAGCCGCCCCAGCTGCTCCCGGGATCCCCTGGGGCCCCGGCGGCCCGGCGATGGCCCAGTCGACGTTCGAGTACCTGCTCGGGCAGATCGTGGTCGGGTCGACGAGGTACAGGGTCCCCTTCTGGGGGTCGTTCGTCTTCACGCATGCGTGGATCAGGGTCGGGTCGCCGCCGTGGGCGCTTGCCACGGTCGTGACCGAGACCAGCACGGCGACGACGACCGCGACCCATGGCCAGAATCGACGAATCCACGAGTGTCCTTCCTGGGTGGCCATCCCTACCTCCGTTCCCCCCTCGACGGGGAATGGGCCCGATCGCCTCGATTCGGTCGGCGCCCGCCGGTGAACCGTGTTGGCCGCGGTC
>DATLUW010001012.1:0-7047 GCA_035577825.1 Actinomycetota bacterium
CTCCTCGGCCATCTCCAGCTCCCGCTCGTACCCGTCGAGGCTCTCCCAGGCCACCGAGAGGTTGTTGTACGCGCGGGAGGCGGCCGGGCCGTTGTCGTGCTCCAGCGCGACCTCGAGCGCGCGGCCCAGGACCACGGTCGACTCGTCCATGCGACCGGTGCGCAATAGGCCGATGCCTCGGCTCGACAGGGCGTGCGAGTAGACCTCGGGGAGCTCGAGCGTCTCCGCCAGCTCGAGCGCCTCCTCCAGGTACGGCATCGCCTCCTGGGTGTGCCCCGCGATCGTCAGGAACCGGCCGAGCTGCGCCGCGACCGTAGCGCGGTCGCGGTCGGGTTCGTCGTCCGACAACACCGCGTGGGCCCGCCGGACCCGTTCGACGGCGGCCTCGAGATGGTCCTGCCGGAAATCCACCTCCGCGAGCGCTGCCTGGACTCTCGCCGCCGCGTGCGGCTGGCCGGCCTCCTCGTACAGGCGGGAGGCTTCCTCGAACGCCGAGGTCGCCACGTCGAGGTGGCTGCGGAGCACGGACATCTGGCCGGCCTGCTCCATGAGCTCGGCGCGCTCCAGCCCCGACTCCGTCATCTCGGCGGCCTGCCGGAAGTACGTCTCGGCCTCCTCGCTGGCGGCGAGCGACGCGGCCCGCTCGGCGGCCCGGACCAGCATGCGGGCCGCGCGTTCGCGGATTTCCTGGGCGTCGTCGGCGTCGGGCGCCGCGGCGTAGGCGTCCATGAGGTGCGAGGCGACGACCTCGACGATCTCCTCCTCTTCGTCGCCCCACGCCCGCTCGAGGTAGTCGGCGACGACGAGGTGCTTCTCCTTGCGGTCGCGCTTCGCCAGGGTCTCGTAGGCGACGGTCCGCACGAGGTCCTGGAGGAACCCGTACTGCCCGCGCTCCGGCGACCGCGGGTCGGCCTGGACCGAGAGCACCTCCTTGGCCACGAGCGCGGCGAGCAGCGGCTCGAGATCGCGCTCCGGGAGGCCCGAGAGGGCGGCCAGCGCGGCGCGCGTGAACGTCTTGCCCAGCACCGCGGCGTCCTGGACCAGGCGCCGTTCCTCGGCGGTCAGGCCGTCGAGGCGGGCCGCGATGAGGGCGTGGAGCGTCTCCGGGACGTCGAGGTCGCCGATGGTGCCGACCGGCCGGTACACGGAGCCCTCCTGCACCAGGAGGCCCTTGTCCAGCAGCATCCGGACGGTCTCCACCGCGTACAGCGGGACGCCTTCGGCCCGTTCCAGGATCCGCTCGGTGAGCTCGCGCGGGAGCCCGGGGACGAAGCCGTGCATCAGCTGTTCCATGGCCGTCCGGGACAGCGGCTCGAGGGAGATCGACGTCGCGGCCCGGCGGGGACCCGTCGACGTCCCGAACCCGGCGTCCGGACGGCCGAGGGTCACGACGAAGATCGGGAAGGACCGCGACCACTCCATCATGTGGTCGACGAACTCCAGCAGGGACGGGTCCGCCCACTGGATGTCCTCGAAGACCATGAGGACGGGGTCCTCGTCGGTGAGCCGCTCGAAGAACAGCCGCCACCCGGCGAACAGGTCGCTCTTGTCGTGCGCCGTCCGCTCCTCGAGGCCGATGAGGTGCGCGAGCCGCGGTTCGATGAACCGCTGTTCGTCCTCCGAGGGGATGTACTCCAGGACGGCATGGTGGAGCTTGGCGAGCGCGGAGGCCCGGTCCTCTCCCTCCAGGATGTTCGCCCGGCCCCGGACCATCTCCGCGAGCGCCCAGTACGTCACGCCGTCGCCGTAGGACAGGCAGCGGCCCCGGTGCCAGAAGAACAGCTGGTCGACGCCGTCCATGTACTTGAAGAACTCCCACGCCAGGCGGGACTTGCCGATCCCGGCGATGCCCGACACCTGCACGAGGTGCGCCCTGCGCTCGTCCACCGACGCGTGGAACAGGTCCTTCACGAGCTTCAGCTCGCGGTCGCGGCCGACGAACGGCGGCTCGAGGCGCTCGGACTTCATCAGGCCGCGCCGCCCGGCAACCACGCGGCCGGCCCGCCAGAGCTGGACGGCTTCGGCCCTGCCCTTCAGCGTGTGGACTCCGGCGTCCTCGTACGCCACCGAGGCGTCGGTCGCCCGCTTGGTCGAATCGCCGACGAGGACCTGGTTCGGCTCGGCGACCGACTGGACTCGGCTCGCGGTGTTGACGAGGTCGCCGGCCACCATGCCCTGGTTGCTCGCGCCGAGGTTCACCGTGGCCTCGCCGGTGAGCACGCCCGCCCGGGCACGGAGGTTCGGCGCCCCGACCTCGCCGCCGAGCTCGACGACGGCTTCGACGAGGTGCAGCGCGGCGCGCACGGCCCGCTCGGGGTCGTCCTCGTTGGCGGTCGGCGTTCCCCACACGGCCATGACGGCGTCGCCGATGAACTTCTCGACGGTGCCGCCGTAGCGTTCGACGACGGTGCGGCAGGTCTCGAAGTAGCGCGTGAGGAGCTCGCGGACCTCCTCCGAGTCGCGGGCCTCCGAGAGCGTGGTGAACCCGACCAGGTCGGCGAACAGCACCGAGACGAGGCGGCGCTCGGTCTGGGGGGGAACGCCCGCGGCGGTGTCGGCCGACGGCCCGGGCGCCGCGAGCGGGGCGGCGCCGTCGAGGGAGGACCCGCACTCGCCGCAGAACTTCACCTTCGCGGGGTTCGGCGCGCCGCACGAGGGGCACGCCCGGGCCAGGGACGAGCCGCATTCCCCGCAGAACTTCCGGCCGGCGTCGTTCTCGGCGCCGCAGTTCGAACAGATCATCGAGCGCGTTCCTCCCCACCCGCCTGCGCTCGAAGGGTACGGGATGGAACGGAGTACCGGAAGGCGAACACGCTGCTCAGCGCCAGTCGACCGTGACGATCTCGATGGGCTCGGCGAGGCCTTTCAGCGGCACGGATCGCGGCTCGGACGTCGGGTAGCGGCTGCCGGCAGCCGTCACCTGGCTGGCGAAGATCTCCCCGCCGCCGGCCAGTGCGGCGATCCGGGCGGCCTCGTGCACGCCCTTGCCCCGGAAGTTCTGGGCGACCTGGGTGGCCTCGGAGGCGTGCGCGCCGATCCGGACCTGCGGGGCGAACCCCTGCGTCTGGCGGTGCTCCGCGAGCTTGCGCTGGATGGCCACCGCGCACGCAAGGGCGGCCTCCGGCGAGTCGAACCCAACGAAGAAGCCGTCCCCGGTGCCGACGACCTCATCGCCCTGGTGCGCGGCGAACAGCGCCCGGAGCGTGTCGTCGTGCCAGCGCAGCAGCACCTCCCACGCCTCGTCCCCGAGCGCCTCGACGAGCTGCGTCGAGCCCACGATGTCGGTGAACATGAACGTCTTCATGACCCGCCGGGGGCGGCCTGCCTGGGCGGTCCGGAGCTGCCACGGCAGGAGCTCCTCGACGTCTTCGATGACAACGGCCATGGTCGGACAGGCCAGCGCGGCCTCGCGGAGCAGCTCGTCCTCGACGCTCGTCGGGTCGACGACGTCCGCCTTGGCGAAGTCCCCCTCGTGCCAGTCGAACGCGCTGGGGGCGATGGTGATGCAGTTCCCCGCGCCGATGCAGCGGTGTCGGTCGACGCGGGCACGGAGCACTAGAGCACACCCTCGCGCAGCGCGAACGCCGTGGCCTCACCCTGGGACGACGCCCCGATCTTCGCGAACATGCTCTGCAGCTGGAAGCGCACCGGCTCCTCGTCTTCGCCGAGGCGCTCAGCGATCTGCGGCGTGGTCAGCCCCTCGGTCAGCAGGCCGAGGAGGCGCCGTTCGTCGTCGTTCAGCGCCGAGAGGGCGCCGTTGGTCTTCGCCGAATCGCCGTTCGCCATGGCAACGGGCCCCGCGAGGCGGGACCACTCCGAGCCGATCGGCCCCCGGAACCATCGAACCCGGACGTCCTCGTCCACCGTCCGCTGGGCGGTGAGGGCCAGCAGGAGCTGGAGGAACATCCGCACCATCTGCTGCTCCTCCTCCGTGCCCGCGGCGAGCACCGCGCGCGCGGCGGGGATCAGCAGCTCCGGGTAGATGTCCTCGTGCATGGCCTCCTGGTACGCGTTGACGACCGCGCGCCCCGCGGCGGCCGCCGCTACGAGGTCGCCCCGGGCGAGGGCCACCGCGGCGAGGGCGGCGTCGGCCTGGACGCCCCAGGGCGTGTGGGCGGTGAACACCGGCGTGAGCTCCTTGGCCTCGGCGGCGGAGCGCTCGGCGAGGTCCAGCAGCTCATCGTCCCCCTGCTCGACGCCGAGGCGGGCGGCCTCGAGGGCCCGCCGGGCGAGGATCTCGCAGCGCCCGGCCACCCGGCTGCCGGCGGCCTCCAGCGCCCGGTCGAAGCGTTGACGCATGCCGTCCGCGTCGCCCGCGCCGGCCCGGGCCAAGGCGCGCCAGAACTCCAGCCGGCGAGCCCGCAGCGGCGTCGGAGCGGCAACGGCGGCCTGCGCGGCGAGGTCGAGCCAGCGTTCGGCCTCCGGGACGTCGCCGAGGTCGAGGTGCGCCATAGCCGTCCCGCCGGCCGACAGGAACTCGAGCGTCCGGTCGCCGAGGGTCTTGGCCGCCCAGTAGGCTTCCGTGCCCCGGGTCACCGCGAGATCCGGGATGACCTTGGCCCGGGCGAACACGTGCACCCCGTAGGCCATCTGCGCGTCGGCGGCGGCCCGTTCGCTCTCCTTGGAGAGCGTTCGCATCCGCATCGCGAGGCGGCGGATCTCCTCGATGCGCTCGGCGGGGTTCGATCCCATGTGGATGTCCGGCGCCCAGTCGACGTAGGCCATGGCGATGACCGTGGACATCGCGCCCCGCCGGTCGCCGATCTGTTCGAACAAGTCGAGGGCTCGCTGGTGGTACCGCCTCGAGGCCTCGAAGTTCCCGGCGACGGGGAGCGTCGCCATCATGTCGTGGAGGTCCTCGCCGCCGACCGCCCTGGCCAGGTACGGGATGTGCTGGCCCGACACGACCTGCTCGACGAACCATGCCCGCACCCGCCCGACCTCGACGCACCCGAGCTCGCGGTAGGCGGCCGCGAGGGCCGGGATGTCGCCGAGCTGCTCCGCGAGCTCCGCCGCGCGGGAGAACGCCCGGTCCGCGGCGTCGAGGTCCACTTCCGCAGCCGACGGCACGAACCCCTCGCCGAGCTCCGATCGGACGAGCGCCTGGCCCAGCTCCAGGGCCGCGGCGAGCTCGGCCTCGGCGTCGCCCCGCTCCCCGGCGAGCGTCTGGACCCGACGGGCGAGATCGGCCGCCCGCTCGTCCTCGCCGGCCAGTCGAACCGCGGCCGCCCGCCGGAGCATCACGTCGAGCTCCAGGTGGGGATCGCCGAGCGCGTCCGCGAGCGCGGCCAGCTCGGCGAGGCCCTCCAGTCGGTCCAGCGGCTGCCGCAGCATGTCCTTGGCGTCATCCCGGAGCGACAGCAGCGTGACGCGGTCCTGCGGGCCGGTCGCCATGGGCAGCGCGACGTCGACGGCGCGCAGGACCTCCTCCGGCGCGTTCGACGCGAGCGCGGCCCGGGCCGCGTCGATCGAGAACTTGGCGCATCGCTCGGTGAGGCCGGCGGCGGCCGCGTGATGTGCGAGTAGCGGGAGGCTCTCGACCGCCGGCTCGCCGTCCTCGGTGAGCATGTCGACGATCGCGGCGTGGATCGCCCGGCGTCGCGGCGGGCTGAGCGCCTCCAGCGAGAACTGCCGGACCTGCTCGTGGGAGAAGCTGTAGTCGGCCGGCGCGCCCCCTTGGTGCTGCACCAGCAGGCCGGTCGCGACGGCGGGGGTCAGCGCCTCCGCCATGACGCCCGGCCCCACGTCCGCGTCGGGGTCTCCCAGCCGGGTCTTCACCGCCTGGAGGTCCTTCAGGCTGAAGCTCCGTCCGAGCACGGCCGCCTCGGACAGTGCCGTCTTCGTCTGCTCCGGCAGACGTCCCGACCGCCGCTGGATCAGCGTCTGGACGGCTGAGGGCGCGAGCCGCTCGGCGTTCCTGGCCAGGGTCCATACTCCGTCGATCTGCTGGATCATCCCGGCGTCCCGGTACGCGTGCGTGAGCTCCTCGAGGATGAACGGCACCCCCTCGGCCTGTGCGTGGACGGTGGCCGCGCTCGCGGCGTCCACCTCGCCGCCCAGGTGCTGGCGGAGGAACGCCGTGGTGTCCGTGGGGGCGAGGCGGCCGACCTGCAGGCGGCGGACCATGCCCATCCGTTCCATGTCCGCGACGAGCGTGACCGCCTCGGTGACCATGGCGGTCTCCTCGGGGCGCAACGCGAGCATGAGGAAGATCGGGCTCGCGGCGTCGGTCCGGACTGCGTAGCGTAGCGCCCGGAGGCTGTCCTCGTCCGCCCATTGGAGGTCGTCGACGAACAGCGCCAGCGGCTTCGCGTGCGACACCGACCGAAGCGCGAGCGCCGCGAGGTCGAACTGCCGCAGGAGCTTCTGGTCGGCGGGAAGCGACTCGAGGCCCGGGTCCGTGCGGCCCGACAGGTCTCGCAGCGCCCGGGCGAGGATCTCCTCCGCGTCGGTCCCCGCCACCTCGTCCGCGGCCGCGGCGGCGGGCAGGATCGAACGCATCAGCAGGAACGGCGCCCGGAGCTCCTCGTCGGCGGCGACTGCAATCGTGACGAAGCCTGCCTCGTCCGCGACCCGCATGCCGGCGATCAGCAGCCGACTCTTCCCGATCCCGGGTTCGCCCTCCAGACAGATGGCGGACAGCCCGCCCCGCGCAGTGGCGAGCTCGGTCTCGACCGCGGCGAGCTCGACGTGCCGGCCGATCACCGATCCGGTCGCGCGCCGCTGCTGGAACGCGAGCGGACAGAGTGCCTGCAGGACAGGATCGGAAACGAGAATGGCCGTGTCGTTCATCGGCCGCGACGGGAGCGCAACGGACGCATCCCGGTGAGTATGTCTGCTCGGGCCCGCTTTGGTCGAGGGCCGAGCTTCAGCCGTTCGACGCCTGCGGGGGTTGGGACACGGCGAGGCTCAGCTGACTGACCTCCCGGCGCAGTCCGTCGAGTGACGTCTGCACGCCGTCGATCCGCGAGGACATCGCATCGAACCGCCCCTCGAACCGGGTTTCGAGTTCATCGATTCGCCAGGAGAGACCGAGGCCGACCAGAG
>DATLUW010001013.1:0-8388 GCA_035577825.1 Actinomycetota bacterium
TCGCTGGACGGCGTGCACTGGACGCGATCCACTGATCCTGATCTCGGAGGGCCGGGGCAGCAGCACATCAAGGGCGTGGTCGAGTTCGGCGACCGGCTGGTGGCCGTCGGGCGGAGCGTCGGGAACGGGGACGACGCGGCCGTCTGGGTTGGAACGCCGTCGAACTGAGCCCGGGGTGCTGATGGCGAACGAACAAGGTCGTGAGCGATGCGCCCGACGTCAGAGCGGGCCGGGCGCCGCGACCCAGCGTGCGAGCTCCGTGCGGGACCGGACGCCGAGACGGCGGTAGATCCGCGACAGGTTCCATTCGACGGTCTTCACCGACAGGAACAGGGCGGCCGCCACCTCCTTGTTCGTCGCGCCGTCGGCGACCATCTTCGCGATGCGCTCCTCGGTCGGCGTGAGCGCGACTGTCGACGGCGCCCGCCCCCCGATCCGCGCGAGCTCCGACTGCGCGCGCGTCGCCCAGAGGTCGGCACCGAGCCCTTGGAAGATCTCGTTCGCCCGTTCGATGGACTCCCGGGCGTCTTGCTTGCGTCGGTCCCGGCGCTTTGCCACGCCGAGCCCGAGCAGCGTTCGTCCCAGCTCGAACGGCTCGGACAGGCGCTCGTGGACCTCGAGGGCGGCCTCGAACGAGGAGACGGCCCCCGGCGTGTCGCCGGATGCGGCCAGAAGGAGGCCGCGGCTCCGCGCTGAAACGACGAGGCCCCACGCCCGGTCGAGCTCCTCGGAACGCGCCGACAGCTCGTCCGTGAGACGCGAGGCGAGCTCGAGGTCGCCGACGCCGATCAGTGCCTCGAGGCCGTCCCCCACGTACCTCGCAGCCCCGGGCTCGTGGATGCCGGCCCGGGCGAGTCGTTCGCAGAGTGGACCGAGGTGGCGATGGGCCCCGTTCGCGTCCCCGAGCGACAGCTCGAGGAACCCGAGCACCGACTCCAGCAGGTCGCCCGCGGGAAGCGCCCGGGCCCGCTGGGCGAGGACGAGCCCATGGGCCGCGACCGTTCTCGCCTCGTCCACCCGGCCACGGAGCGCTTCGACCAGCGCCACCGATCCCAGGGCGAACGCCTGCCCGGTGTCCTGCCCGGTTCGCTCGGCCACGTCGGCGGCCTGCCGTGCCTCCAGCTCCGCCGTCGCCCAGTTTCCCGCCCGGCTCTCCAGCTCCGCCAGGTGGAACAGGATGAACGGCAGCGACCGCTCGGTCCCCTCCTCCTCGGCGCCCCGGCGCGCCGTCTCGAGGAGCTGGCGCGATTGGTCGAGCTCGTCGGCCCATTTGAGGAGGATCCCCACCGCCACGCTGGGGTGCTGCATCGTCGGCCGTGGCCGGGTCCACGTCTCCTTGCCGCCCGCCACCGCCACCGCCTCCTCGTCCACCCCTCGCCCGAGGAGGAACGACACACTCGCGGCGACCGAGCTCGCTGCGGCCAGGAACTTGGGATCGTCGACCGACGCCGCCCGATCCAGCGCGGCCTGGACGGCGATGGCGGCCCCCGGGACGTCCCCCGACAGCAGACGGGCGACGCTCGTGTCGAGATCGATCGCCGCGGCCAAGGCCTCGTCGTCGGCGACCTCCCCGGCGGCTGCTCCGAGCAGGTCGGCCGCGGATGACCACCCGTCCTCGTGGTACCGGACCCATCCCAGCCGCTCCAGGATCCTTCCGCGGCCGGACCCCGGTGGCGCCTCCCGCAGCAGGTCCTCCAGCAGGTCGCGGGCAGGACCGAACTCTCCCGCGTCGAGGTGGCAGTCCGCGGCGAGGAGCGCCCGGCGCATCGCGTCGTCCTCGCCTTCGTTCGGCGTCAGGCTGCGCGCCTGCCGGGCCAGGGACGCCGCGGACGACGGGGCGCCGCGATGCCGCGTGGAGCGCGCCGCACCCTCGAGCGCCTGCGCCGCGGACTCGTCCGCGCCCTCAGCCGCCAGGGCGAGATGGCGGGCGCGCTCCTCCGGGTCCTCGACGAGCGCGGCCAGCCGGGCGTGGACGGCCCGGCGCTCCTCCTCCGTCGCCTCCGCGTCGAGGACCGACCCGAACAGCGGATGGGTGAATCGGTAGCTTCCGTCCGGCCGGTCCACGATCCCGAACTCGGTGGCGATGGCGAGAGCCCCCCCGCCCGAGTCGCCGGAGGCCGCGACGACGACGGCACCGCTCTCGTCCGATGCGCAGGCCAACAGGAGCAGGATCTCGCGCGCATCCGGCGGGAGGGCAGCGAGCCGGTCCCGGACCAATGCCCGGAGGTCCGGCGGGATGGGCACGGGCTCGTCGGGCCGGAGCGAAGTGTTCGGCGGGAGCATCCGCCCGACCTCCAGCGAGAACAGCGGGTTCCCGCCGCAGGCTCGGTGGACCCTGTCGAGCTCCGCTCCCGTCAGCGTGAGGTCGAGCGATCTTCGCAGCAGCGCCCCGACCTCGTCGCGAGCGAGCGGCCCGAGGCGCACCGTGCGAACCGCCTCGCGGGGCAGCTCGGCGAGCACGGGGGGCAGCCCGTCCGACCCGTCGGTGCGGGCGCCGGCCACCATCGCCACGGGATGGTGGCCGATCCGCCGCAGCGCGAACGCCACGACGTGCGCGGAGGCGGGATCGAGCCATTGCGCGTCGTCGACCGCGAGCAGGACGGGTGCCTCGTCGGCCATCCGCTCGAGGACGCTGCGCACTGCCAACGAGACTGCCAGGGCGCTGGCGGGTTCGCCCTCCGGGTCGCGCAGCAGGAGCGCGACCTCGAGCGCGCGGCGCTGCGGTCCGGGCAGTCCGGCGACCGGCTCCTCGAGGCCTGTTCCGAACAGGTCGGCCAGACCGGAGAACGACAGCTCGCCGTCCGGCTCGCCCGGTCGGCACGAGCGCACGTTGTACCCGCGCCCCGCGGCGATCCGCGCGGCCTCGTCCACGAGCTCGGTCCGGCCGATCCCGACCTCGCCCTCGATCGCGAGCGCGACACTTCCCCGACCCATCGAGTCGAGGAAGTCCCGGATGGATTCGACCTCGTCGCCGCGTCCGATCATCGCGCGACCCCCCCGCGGGGACGACCGCCAGTTTCCGGAGTGTGCCACGCGGCGCCCAGGGCGGGATAGCCCCTCCCGTCGGGGGCCTCCGGCCGGATCCGGTCGCGGGAACGGGGGCCCGGGCAGGGGCCCCCGTTCGGATGCCGACGCCGCGGGTTCGCGTCAGGGCTTGGGGAAGCGGGGCGGCAGCGGGTTGCACCGCCGGAACACGTCCGCACGCATCTTGTCGAGCTGGCCCTGCGAGCCGGGATCGCGCGCCAGATTGTTCAGCTCGAAGGGATCCGAGCGCAGGTCGTACAGCTCCTGCGCGCCCAGCATGTAGGTCACGTACATCCAGTCGGCGCTCCGGAGGCCACAGTAGTCCGGGGCGCGGTAGCTCTTGTCCTCGCTGCCGTAGGAGTGCTCGAGGAGGAAGTCGGTCCGCCATGGCACGTTGGCCCCGGCGACCAGGGGCAGCAGGCTCCGACCCTCGGTGCCCGGCGCCGCGATGCCCGCCAGCGCCGCGAAGGTCTGGGCGATGTCGACGTTGAGGACCAGGTGGGAGTCGGTCCGTGGGGCCTTGGTCATCGGGTCGTAGCGGACGACCATCGGGACGCGCAGGGCCTCGTCGTACGGCTTGGCCTTGAAGTATGCGCGGTGCTCGCCCCACAGGTAGCCGTTGTCCGACATGAACACGATCATCGTGTTCGACAGGCGGTTGGTCGCCTGCAGGGCGGCGACGATCTGCCCGACCGAGCGATCGACGCCCTTGATCAGGTTGCACTGGCCTCTGCGGATCCAGCTCTGCTTGCTCGAATCCGCCCGCGTCCACGGCAGGTCGGCGATGTAGGGCGGCTTGTCGGAGACGTCCGCCTCACCGAACGACGGGGGGTCGTACGGCCCCAGAGGTGGGCAGTCGTCGCGGGGCGGCAGGTTCTTGTACGGCTCGTGCGGTGCGTAGGGCGCGTAGTAGAGGAACAGCGGCCCCTGCGTCGAGTGGATCCAATTCACCGCCTTGTCGGCGAAGACGTCCGTGGAGAAGTCGGACAGGTCGCCGCCGTAGGGCCGGATGTTCCCGTCGATCGTGAGGTCGTAGTTGTAGTGAGCGCCGTTGTTGTTCCCGAAGGAGACGAAGCGGTCCCACCCCGGAGGGACGTATCCGGCCTGGGCGGCGTCCCCGAAGTCGTTGAGGTACTTGCCGATCAGCGCCGTGTGATAGCCGGCGCCGTGCAGCCAGGTCGCGATGGTCGAGCCCTCCTCGCCCCGGCCGTGGAACACCTTCCACCCGCCGAACGGCCACTCGTTCGACCAGACGCCGGTGCTGTGCGAGTACCGCCCCGTGAGGATGGTGGTGCGGCTCGGGCAGCACAGGCTGTTCGGGACGAACGCGTTGGTGAACGTCACGCCGTGGTCGGCGAGGAGCTCCTGCACGTTGGGCATCCACTTCAGGGTGTCCCAGCGCTGGTCGTCGGTGAGGATCAGCACGATGTTCGGCCTCTTGACCGGGCCGTCGGCGGGGTCGTGCTTCGCCGAGCCCTGCATCAGCGTGGCGCCCGCCGGTCCCGCCCACGTGATCGATGCGACCAGAGCGATCCCGACGATCCAGGCCAGGACCCTGCGGATCCCGGTTCCCCGTGCGGTTCCCTTCCGGTCCATCTCCGCCTCCCCTCCTGCTCCGGCGCCCCGTCGGCGCCGTCCGAGGCCACGGTCGAGCGGAGATGGGCGGGCGAAACCGGGGGAAACCCCGGGAGATGGAGGAGCCGGACCCCGGACCCGGGGAGCCGGTGCGTGCGGAAGGGACGACGGCGATCAGGAGGCCGCCGCGCAGGCCGTCAGGGGATCGGCGGCGGGGTGATCCGGGCGGTGTAGACGTCGAAGCGCGACAGGCGGCCGTCGGGGTTGGTGTGCGTGGAGTTCGAGTTGTCCGCCCAGGCCGGGTAGAAGGCGCCGGTGTTCGCCGTCAGGGCCGTGTAGTCGCCGTAGTCCACCCCGTCGAACGCCTGCTGGGCGTTCGAGGTCCCGGCCGAGATGCGGAAGTTCTGCAGCCAGGTCTGCCCGCCGTCGAGGCTCATCGTGCCCCAGTACTGGGCGTCGTCATTCGGGATCCCGTCGGTGTCGCCGCCGTGGCCCTGGCCTTTGTCCTTGCGCGAGTCGTGCCAGGTCACCGCCACGATCCCCGTGGTCTGGTCGACGGCGATCTTCGGCAGGAACTGGGAGTTCGTGCCCTGGTCGTCGTTGATGCGCTGCGGCGTGCTCCAGGTGGCTCCGTCGTCGTCGGAGGACCGGACCCAGACGTTCGTGTCGTTGCTCTCGTCCGGGTCCTCGCGCGTGTACATCGCGTAGACGCGGCCGTCGTGGACGTCGCCGGTTCGGTCCCAGGCCAGCCCGACCTCGGCGTCGATCGAGCGGCCCGACTGCGGCGGGATGAAGTCGAACCCGCCCACGTTCGTCATCGCGATGTTCACCGGCGGAAGGAACCCCTGCGGCCCGAGACCGTCCGGGTCGACGTCGATGCGCACGCGGCCCTTGACCTCGGAGCCCGAGGGGATCTGGTACGCGACCATGACCTGTCCCTGCGGCCCGACGGCGATGTCGCCGTAGTTCCCCGGGTGGGAGCTGGGCGCGACCTCGACTGGAGCGAACGCCCCCACCTGGCCGAGCCCGGTGACCGGCGCGCCGCGCACGACCACGCCCCGGTGGTACAGGTAGTGCGTCACCCACACCGTGCCCTCGCCGGTGACAACGGTCGGCTGGTCCTCGAAGTGATTCGTTCCCTGGGTGCGGAGCTTGCCCTTGAACGAGGCGATCCGATTCAACGTCTCGCCGGCATCGGTCGACAGCACCAGGTCGATGCGGTCGTTGTTCGCGGTGAACCGGATGTACGAGAAGAACAGGTTCCCGAACTGGTCCCACGAGAGCGTCGGGTCGCAGCACCCGAACCCGAGCGCGTCGTTGTTCGCGATGTCCCGGTGGACCCAGGTGGCGCCCCCGTCGTGGCTGATCGACTCCAGCAGGCCGGCGCCGGCCCGGTCCTCGTTCGACACGACGACGACGTTCTGCGGATTCGTGGGGTCGACGGCGATCGCCTGCTCGGACTGCCCGCCCCGCTTCTGCGACACGTCCACGTTGGGGCTCACGGTCACGCCGGGTCCCGCCGCGTTCGCCCCCGGGGAGCTGGCCAGGACCGGCACCACGACGGCGGTTGCGGCCGCGATGGCGAGCACGGCGCGCCGTGCCACGGCACGAGGGGGCCGGTGGGCGGGAATGCGAGCGGCCATGTCAGTGGTTCCTTCCTTCGCTGAGCTCTCGAGGGCGGTCGGCCCGGGGTTCCTGTGTACCACGCACCGGCGGGAACGGCGGCGACCGAGTTGACGATCCCCGCGGATGGTTCGCTAATATATCGGCGCGATATATGCGACCGATATATCGAACCGTCATGTTGGAGAGAAGGAACTGATGCTGGAGCTCGCGATCCTCGGACTGCTCAAGGAGCGGTCCATGCACGGCTACCAGCTCTCGAAGCGCCTCTCCGACACCCTGGGTGGCCTGTGGAAGGTGTCCTACGGCTCGCTGTACCCGGCCCTGAAGCGCCTGGAGCGGGAGGGCGCGGTCGAGCCGGTGTTCGACAGGGAGGACGTGGGACGCCGCAAGAACGTCTACCGCATCACCGCCAAGGGCGAGGCGCTGTTCGCAGAGCTGCTTCAGGAGGCGGCGCCCGACTCCTCCGAGGACAAGCCCTTCGGGGTCCGGCTGGCCTTCTTCCGGTACCTGAAGCCGGAGACCCGGCTGCGTCTGCTGGAGAAGCGGCGCGCGTACCTGGAGGACCGCCTGTCCGAGATGAAGACGTCGCTCCGGAACTACCGGGAGCGCATCGACGGCTACACGCTGTCGATGATGCGGCACTCCTCGGAGTCCACCGAGCAGGACATCGCCTGGCTGGACGGCCTGATCGAGACGGAACGGCGGCACGTGAGCGCCGACGCCGAGGAACGGGCCGCCTCCGCGCCGTCGCCGGAGGCCGCCGGTCCGCCGGCCGCAGCCGGGCCGGCACCCCAGGCGAGCGCCGAGGAGCCGCCGCCGGCTCCCGGCCGGAAGCCGCGGGCCCGCCGCCGTGCGGCCGCCAAGACGAAGACCAAGACGACGACCACCACCAACGGTGAGCGCCCCCGGGCCGGCACGCGCCGGACCGCCCCCACCGTTCGCGCGAAGGAGCGTGCATCGTGAAGAAGATCCGTCTGGGCATCGTCGGCGTGGGGAACTGCTCCTCGTCGCTGATGCAGGGCCTCGAGTACTACAAGGACGCATCCCCCGAAGAGCGGGTGCCCGGCCTCATGCACGTCCGACTGGGCGACTACCACGTGTCCGACATCGAGGTCGTGGCCGCGTTCGACGTGGACGCCAAGAAGGTCGGGAAGGACGTCTCCGAGGCGATCTTCAGCGAGCCGAACAACACGATCAAGTTCTCGGACGTGCCGCCGCAGGCCGTTGAGGTCCAACGCGGACCGACGCTCGACGGGCTCGGGAAGTACTACCGCGAGACGATCGTCGAGTCGGACGCCGCGCCGGTGGACGTCGCCGCAGCGCTGCGGGCGGCTGAGGTGGACGTCGTCGTCTCCTACCTCCCGGTCGGGAGCGAGGAGGCCGCCAAGTACTACGCCCAGGCCGCGATCGACGCGGGGGCGGGGTTCGTGAACTGCATGCCGGTGTTCATCGCCTCGACCCAGGAGTGGGCGCGGAAGTTCGCGGATGCGGGGCTGCCGATCGTCGGCGACGACATCAAGTCCCAGGTCGGCGCCACGATCGTCCACCGCGTCCTCGCGAAGCTGTTCGAGGACCGCGGCGTTCAGCTCAACCGGACGTACCAGCTGAACTTCGGCGGCAACATGGACTTCAAGAACATGCTCGAGCGCGAGCGCCTGATCTCCAAGAAGCAGTCGAAGACGCAGTCGGTCCAGTCCCAGCTTCGCGAGACCCTCGACAAGGACAAGATCCACATCGGGCCGTCCGACCACGTGCCGTGGCTCGAGGACCGCAAGTGGGCGCAGATCCGGCTCGAGGGCCAGAACTTCGGCGACGTGCCGCTCAACATCGAGCTGAAGCTCGAGGTGTGGGACTCGCCGAACTCGGCCGGCATCGTGATCGACGCCATCCGCTGCGCGCGGGTCGCGCTCGACCGCGGGGTCGCCGGGCCGCTGATCGGGCCCTCCGCCTACTTCATGAAGTCGCCGCCCGTGCAGTTCTCGGACGAGGCGGCTCGGGAGATGGTCGAGGAGTTCATCATCGGCAACGGCGCCAGCAAGGCGGCGGACTGGAGCAACTTCTTCGACGCGCAGCCGGCGTAGCCCGACGCGAGTCGACCACGGTGGGTGACGGGGCCCGCGGCCGCAGACCGCGGGCCCCGTCATGTGCGCGAGCGCGCGTGCA
>DATLUW010001014.1:0-25119 GCA_035577825.1 Actinomycetota bacterium
CGTCGCCAGCGCCACCACGGTGACGATGAGCGAGGGAAGTGCCTCCGGCAAGTTCTTCTGCATCTCCGACAACACAACGACGGGGACCAAGGAGGGCAACGTCGACGCCAAGGTCGGCACGGCCTGTACCGGCACCTGGTAGCTCACACAGCTCCCAACCTCGAATGGGGCGGCCCTCCGGGCCGCCCCATTCATTTTGTGGACACCCGCCTTCGGCGTGCCGAACTTCGGCGAGGTCGACGGCCGCACACCTGGGCTGCACGGTGATTCGGCACGGTTTGCTCGGTCCGTCCGGCCTAGGGATTTCCCCCGGCCAACCGGGGTGGATCGGGACTTTCGGCCGATCGTGAAGCCGGCTCCGGCAACCGATGTTCCAACCGTATGAACGCGTCGATTCGTCGAAGGGAGGTGAAACCGTGTGACCTGGATCTCTGCTCGCCGGCGCGAGGAGGGGTTCACGATGGTCGAGCTCTTGGTGGTCGTCCTCATCATCGGCATCCTGATCGCCATAGCGCTCCCCGTCTTCCTCGGTGCCCGGAATCGTGCAGAGAACGCGGCAGCGGGGGCGGACCTCCGAAACGCGCTGGCGGCGTCCAAGATCTACTTCACCATCGGCCAGACCTACACCGGGTTCGACGTCGCGACCGCGCAGGCCCAGGCGCCGGATATGTCGTGGGTCGGAGCCGGCGACCCGGGCGCCACCGAGGACATCGCGATCGTGGTCGCAGCCGGGTCGAACGTGCTGTTGGTGCGGAGATCGGTCGCCGGTGCGTACTACTGCGCCGCCGACAACGGCAGCACCGCGACGATCCACGCGGACGACGCGGCGCCGTCGGTGTACGCGGACGTGGACACGGTGGTCGAGTGCGGCGCGTTGCCGGGGATCTGACATGACACCCGACGACGCGGTGGTTCGGGGCGGCTCCGGCCGAGCCTTTGGCACGGGGCCGTCCCGGCTCGCTGGGACAGCACGACCCCTTCAGCCACCCGTGCGGTGCGCCGATAACCACAGGAGTATGCGCATGGAACGAACGTGGTTCCGCATGGCCGCTCGCCTGGCCTCGGACGAGGAGGGATTCTCGCTGATCGAGGCCATGATGGCGGCGTTCGTGCTCGCCGTGGGTGCCTTCGCGATCATCCAGGCGCTCGGGTTCAGCCTCACGTCGACCGGTCTCTCGCGGCAGCGGCAATCGGCCGGGGCGATCCTGAACCAGGAGATCGAGCTCGCCCGCGGGCTCAACTACTCGAACATCGGCCTCGCCGAGACCCCCGACCAGCTCCCGAAGTCGACCGATCCCACGAACCCGGACTTCTGGTTCTCGTCGGACGGGACGCAGTACGACCCCGACGGGACCGGGACGGATTTCGGCTACGAGACGCTCATCACGAACCAAGCGGCGCCGAACCTGCCGCACGGCCCGCAGACCGTCACGAAGAGCAACACCACGTTCAAGGTCTATGACTACGTCACCTGGGTGGACCTGCCGGGCCTGTCCGGTGTGCAGGACGCCAAGCGGCTCACGGTGGTCGTGACGTGGACCGCCCTCGACACCCACACCACCCAGCACGTCTCCGCGAACACGATCTTCAGCAGCGGCGTCATCGCGGTGTCGACGGCGGGAAGTGGTTCGAACAGCCCGCCGAACGTGTCGTGTCCGACATCCACCACGTCGGGTCTCACCGCGAACTTCACGGCGGTGGCGAGCGACCCGGATTCCGGGGACGCGATCAGCCAGTACGACTGGGACTTCGGCGACTCGACGACCGGCACGACCACGACCCCACAGGCCACGCACACCTATGCGAGCATGGGGACGTACACGGTCACCGTCGTCGTGCACGACACCCACAGCGCGTCGGCCTCGACCGCGGCGCTCGGGTGCTCGGTGTCCGTCGCGGCCCCCTCGCCGACACCGACGGGCGACACGCAGGCACCGGCAGGCTCGATCGTCCTCAACAGCGGCGACACCTATGCGAAGTCGACACAGCTGACGATCACGGTCACGGCGACCGACGACGTCGCGGTCACCCAGATGGCATTCACGACGGACCCGAGCAACTTCGGGGCGTACGTCGCCTACGCGGCGACGGCCCAGTACACGGTGCCGGTCGGCGACGGCACGAAGACCGTGTACGCGCGGTTCACCGATGCAGTCGGCAACGTCAGCACGGTCGTCTCCGACACCATCATTCTCGACACCGTCGCTCCGAGCGCGCCGACCGGGCTGACGGCGACCCGGGACAACAACCACAAGTCCACGACGCTCAGCTGGAACGCCGTCTCGGCCCCGGACCTCGCCGGCTACGCGGTGTACCGGTTGACGGGCACCTCGGGGACCTCGTTCGTACAGGTGACGTGCAGCTTCGTGTACGGGCTTCCGACCGAGTGCGACGACACCGGTGAGACCAACCACATCTCGTACACCTTCTACGTCGTCGCGACCGACCTCGCCGGGAACCTGAGCGCCGCGAGCAACCAGGTGCAGGTGTGATGCTCAGGGCCCTCCGGAACCGGACGCGATCCGATCGCGGAACCACCGTGGTGGAGCTCCTGGTGACCGTGGCGGTGATGTCGCTCATCGTCGGCGCGGTCATGACGGTCTGGAGTGCCGCGCAGAAGGGGGAGGGCACGGCCACCAGCCGGACCGTCGACCTGAACGAGATGCGCAACGCCTTGCAGAGGATGACGAAGGACATCCGTCAGGCCTCCAGCGTCCACACCCAGACCGCCACCTCGTTCGACGCGGACACGTACATCGAGGGCGTGAAGCATCGCGTCGCGTACACGGCCTCCGGCACCACGCTCACCCGGAAGGTGGACGCGGGGACGGCCGTCACGTTGCTCACCGACCTGGCGAACACGAACGTCTTCACGTACACGACCGACGGGAACCTGCTCCTGCAGGTGACCGTGCTCCTCACCATCGACCAGTCGTCGGGCGAGGGAACGCTGAACCTCCAGTCCGACGTCCAGACGAGGAACCTGACGTCATGAACCGCTTCCATCGAGACGAGTCCGGATTCGCTCTCGTGACCGCCGTCCTGCTCCTCGCCATCATGACCCTGCTGCTCACCGTGGCGTTGGCGAGCGGCAACTCGGCGACCAACTTCACGGCTCGGAGCGCGCGGTGGACGGCGCTCCTGCCGACGGCGGAGTCCGGGGTCAACGACGCCATCGTCCGGCTGAGCCAGAACCGGAACGTGCCGGCGTCGGCCACGGGTTGCGCCTATACCGGCACCGCCACCACCGGGTGCACCACGCCCGGCGGGCAGTATCAGGTCACGTGGCAGAAGCAGTCGAGGGGCAGGATCCTCATCACCTCGTACGGGTTCTACCCGAACGCCGCCGCGTGGCTGGCCGGGAACCAGTTCTCCCAGGCCCGGAAGATCCAGGTGACGATGGGGCCACCCCGGACGTTCCGGTACGCGCTGTTCTCCCAGACCACGCTCGATGTGAAGAACAAGTCCGTCATCGTCGGCGACATGTACTCCCAGGGAAAGATGACGATCAACAACGACGCGACGATCTGTGGCAACGTCGACAACGCCACGTTCGGCGTCGACATGGGCACCAACGCGTCGATCGTCAAGACGCTCGACGGCTACGACTGCGACAGCTCGGCCAACGTGAAGAGCGGCGGCAGCATCACGATGTTGAACGGCTCCGTGATCGCCGGGGACGCCACCGCGTCCGGTCCGACGCAGCAGGACTGCCCCCCGACGCCGGACACGCTCTATTCGATCCAGGGCGGCACCGTCCAGGGATCCGCCACCGCGTGCGGCCAGGTTTCGACGACGACGTCGAGCGCGCACCCGTTCACCAAGACGTCGCCGCCCGTCTCGCAGTCGCTGCCGCCGTTCGCCTTCGACCCCGCCAACTACACCGATCTCACCTGCTACCCGTCGACGGGCACGTGCGGGGAGGCCAACACATCGTCCACGGCCGTCCAGGACTTCTCGACCGTGTCGCGAACGAACATCAAGGGCACGTACGCCGTCTGGCAGACGAACCCGACCAAGGACACCGTCATCGATCTCACCGACCTGACGCTCGGAGGCGACCTGACCGTCGTCACGAATGCGCCGGTGAACCTCGGCAACGCCAACAACGGGACGATCACCGGCGTCTCGGGCTCGAACCTGGTGATCATCTCCACCTACATCCCGCCGACGGGGACGACCTGCACGAACAACGGCGGCGACTGCAGCATCTACGGCAAGAACTCCATCGTGGTCGACGCGGGCGATCCGACGAACCCCGACGACGGGATCGACATCCTGCTCTACACGCCCGGCAAGATGGGGTTCAAGAATCAGGGCAACGAGGCGGACGGGTCCCTGTACGCGGGCAGCATGGACCTCAAGAACGGGTTCAACATCCAGTACGGCGACCGGATCGCCGCGCTGCCGGGGTTCGGTCAGGCCCTGACCCGCCGACTGTGGGTCGAGCTCAAGCCCTGAGCGACCGGTGACATCGGTCCGATCCGGTACCCTGCGGCCGCCGTGCGCGCATCCATCGCGACTCGCGTCCCCCGACCGCTGAGACGACCGTGATCCGCGCGCTCTGTTTCGCCGTGGCAGGCCTCCTGATCGGTTCGTTCCTCACCGTCGTGGAATACCGGGTGCCGCGCAAGGAATCGGTGGTCGGCGGGCGGTCGATGTGCCCGTCCTGCGGATCGGTGATCAGGGCGCGCGACAACATTCCGGTCGTCTCCTGGGTCCTGCTCCGGGGGAGGTGCCGGAGCTGCGGGGCCCGGATCTCGGCCATCTACCCACTGACCGAGCTCGCGACCGCCGCCTTGTTCGTCGGCGCCTCTCTCGAGTTCGAGAGTGTGTGGGTCGCGGCGTTGATCTCGGCGTTCCTGGCCGTCCTCCTCGCGCTCTCTGCGATCGACATCAGGCATCGGGTCATCCCCAACCGGATCGTGTACCCGTCGGCCGTCGTCGCCCTGGTGGCAGTCGTCGTGCTGGACCTCACCGGGCAGGGCCTCGACTGGGTGGACGGGTTGATCGGGCTCGTCGCGTACGGGGGTGGGCTGCTGGTGATCGCGTTGATCGCCCCGCGGGGGATGGGCATGGGCGATGTGAAGCTCGCGGGGCTGATCGGACTCGTCGTGGGGTCGGTCGCCCTGTCGCACGTCGCTGTCGCGGCCGGCGCCGCCATCCTGCTCGGGGGGCTCGCCGGGATCCTGCTGCTCGCGCTCGGCCGGGGGCGCAAGACCAAGGTGCCGTTCGGTCCATACCTCGCCGCGGGAGCGGCGATCGCGGTGTTCTGGGGCGCGCAGATCGCCAACGCGTATCTCAGCCTGGTGACGTCGTGATCCGGGTCGCGGCAACGGTCGGCACTGGCGGACCGGGCCGGCGGAGGCGTACCGGAAGGGCGGAAGGGGAGTCCCAGGGACTCCTCCTCCTCGCCACGGCGGCCCTTCGAACGCAGCTCCGCCCGTAGCGGAGACCGCGCCGCCGCCCCGGTGGCCGGCTCCGGCCGGCGAGTGCTGCATCCCGACCCCCAAGCCGAGGTATCGCGCCGTCAAGGCCCCGTGCTCGAAGCCCGACCGGCCTCGAACCGGCGGGTTTTGGGCCCGCGGGCCTTGTTCGTGCAGGGGCACCCGGTCTGCTGTCCGGCAGACGACCCACATGTGTCCGTCGGATGGTTGCGTGATGTCTGTGAGCGCGAGTGACCATTTCTGTGAATTACACTTATGTAGTTTGGCCTAGAGTGCCGATAGATGCGAAGCGAGATGTTTGACAACGAGTGTGACCAGAGTTACCTTGCGCTCCCCCCGAACGGCATGATGCACGAGAGGGAAGGGAGGCAGAAGTTCAAGATGTTGAACATGTGGCCCCTGTTGAAGTTGTGGAGTGTGTGAAATGGGCAAGCGGCGACCGTTCGTGGGGGACCGCCTGCTCACCGTGGCCGAGGTCGCGGGGACCATGCGCGTCTCGAACATGACCGTCTACCGCCTGATCAAGGGCGGACAGCTCGCGGCGATCAGGGTCGGCAAGAACTACCGGATCCGGGAATCGGACGTGAACCGCTACCTGTCCGACCGGTCCGTGCGGGTGGAGGGGGAGTAGGACCGAGGCTAGGCCGAACGGCCCAATCGAAGATGCCGGAGGGCTCAGGTCCACCGGGCGAACGACCGAAGGAAGAAGCGAAGCGCGATGGCGAAGACACGGATCGGACTCGATGTTGGCTCCACGGCCGCCCGGGCCGTCGAGATCAACGTGGCGGCGGACCCGCCGGTCCTCGTTCGGGCCGCCCAGGTCCCCATGCAGCCGGGCGCCATCGAGAACGGCGAGGTTCGTCAGCCCGAGGCCGTGACCGAAGCGCTGAAGGAGCTGTGGCGGCGCGGTGGATTCAAGAACCGCCAGGTGTACATGGGCGTCGGCAACCAGCGGGTCGTGGTCCGCGAGGTCGCGCTGCCCTGGCTGCCGCTGAAGGAGCTCAGGGAGTCCCTGCCCTACCAGGTGCAGGAGTTCATCCCGATCGCCGTCGAGGACGCCGTGCTGGACTTCGATGCGCTGGACGAGTTCGAGCAGGACGGACGACGCATGATCCGCGTGCTCCTCGTCGCCGCGCAGAAGGCGATGATCGAGGGCCTCGTCGGCACCGCCACCGCCGCCCGCCTCGAGCCCATGGGCCTCGACCTCATCCCGTTCGCCCTGATCCGTTCGATCGGGCACGCCAACGGCTCCGTGATGGAGGAGGAGGTCGAGGAGGCGCTGATCGACGTCGGCGCCGACATCACCAGCATCTGCGTCCACTCGCACGCGGTGCCGCGGTTCGTCCGGATCCTGCCCTCCGGCGGAAACGACATCACGCTCGCCGTGGCCCGCGCGCTCGGCGTGCCGGAAGACGAGGCCGACCGAATGAAGCGCGGCGAGGTCGTCGAGGGCGGGCCGAACCCGGCCGACGCCCAGCGGGTCGCGCAGGGGCGCACGGTCAGCTTCGTCGACGAGATCCGCTCGTCGCTCGAGTTCTATGCGGCGCAGAGCCCCGGCTCGCGCATCGGCCGGCTCCGGGTGACCGGCGGCGGCTCGAAGCTGCCCGGGTTCCTCCAGCTGCTCACCGAGCGGCTCGGCACGCAGGCGGAACCCGGCGGCGTGTTCGGTCGTGTCCGTCCGGATCTCGACCTCTCCCCGGAGGCCCTCGCCGAGGCCGAACCGCTCCTTGCGGTCGCCGTCGGCCTGGCTCTGCCCGGAGGTGCGCAGAAGTGACCCAGGTCAACCTCCTTCCCCGCGAGGTCCAGCAGCGGCAGCGAACGCGCCGCCGGACCGCAATGATCGCCACGCTCGGCGCGGTCGTGGTGGGTGCGATCGTCGCGTTCTGGTTCCTCCAGGGCGTGCGCTTGCACAAGCTCGACGACCAGGTGGCCGCCCAGGAGGCGACGAACGCCCAGCTGCAGACCCAGGTCACCTCGCTGCAGAAGTACGCGGACCAGAAGTCCGCCGCCGACCAGCAGAAAGCCCTGTTGCAGTCGGCGCTCGTCAACACGGTCGAGTGGTCGAACGTGCTCGACACCGTCTCCAAGATCGAGCCGAACTCCATGTGGCTGACCTCGATGTCGGGGAACGTCAATCCGCCGGCCGCGGCCGCCGTTCCGGGAACCACCCCGGCGCCGGCCACGGGCGGGCCGGTCCTGATCGGCACCATCACGTTCCAGGGGAACTCACTCGACACCGACACCATTGCGACCTGGCTGACCAAGCTCGAGACCGTCAAGGGCTGGGTGAACTCCTGGTTCGGCAGCGCGCAGGTCGCGAGCGTCGGCGAAACCCCGGTGTGGAGCTTCAACTCGTCAGTCGACCTCGAACAGAGCGCGGCCCTTGGGGGCTCCGGAGGAGGGGGAGCATGAACGAGCGTCGCGGTCCGATCATCGCAGCGGTCGTGTCGGCCCTGGTCGCCCTGTTGGCCCTGGTCTTCCTGCTCCTGCCGCGCATCTCCGCGGTGCACAAGCGGTCGGACGACCTCGATGCCGCGGTGGCACAGGAGCAGAACCTGCAGAGCCAGCTCGACCAGCTGAAGGAAGCGAAGCGCGAGGCCAAGATCGTGCAGAAGCAGCTGAACCGTCTGGAGACCAAGGTCCCGCCGACGGCCGACCTGCCGAGCTTCATCCGGCTGCTGCAGAACGCCGCCAACGCCTCCGCCGTGGACTTCATGTCGGTGTCGCCCGGGGCGCCGGCCTCGACCACCCCGGGGATCTCCACGATCCCGACCGCGATCAACGTGCTGGGCAGCTTCTTCTCGGTCGAGGAGTTCCTGTTCAAGCTCGAGACGTTGCCGCGGGCCTGCCGGGTGGTCGCGATCACCGTGACCCCGGGCGGAGAGGGCGGCCAGCTCGCCCTCACGATGACCGGTGAGATCTACACGACCGACACGAGCGCGGGTCCTGGCTCGGTGCCGGGGTCGACCGAGCCCACGCCGGCAGCGCCGGTCCCAACCTCGGGTGCGAGCCCGGCCGCGACCTCGGCGCCGTCGCCGGCCGCGACGACTGGAGGCTAGGCAGATGGCCCTCGCAGAACGCGACCGACGCGCGCTCATCATCTTCGGCGCGGTGATCGTGGTGGCCCTGGCCGCCTACTTCCTCCTGCTGAAGAAGGGCGGGGGCGAGCCGGCGGCGACGCAGGCGACCACTGCACCCGGCGCAACCACGTCGGGCCCGAGCTCGCCGTTCAGCCCGAAGCCGACGAAGACCCCCCACAAGTCCCCATCCGTCACGCCCCGCACCACCCCGCCGTCCGAGCTCCCGCTCGGCGGGAAGGATCCCTTCTCGCCGCTCGTGAACCCGAGCTCGGGCGGCGGGGGCGGCCCCACCGGGACCAGCGGGCCGGGCGGGACCACGAGTCCCGGCGGCACGACCGGCTCCGGTGGCACCACCTCACCGGGCGGGACCACGTCACCGGGCGGGACGACCTCGCCGGGCGGCACCACCGGGCCGACCTCGACCGGGACGCCCACGACGACGCCATCCACCACGATCTCCGTGTCACCGCCGGGGTCGCCCTCGCCGGCGCCGGGCGGCGGCACGAGCGCCCACGTCGGCGGGCACACGGTCACGCTGCTCGATCTCTTCCGCCGCGACGGTGCCCCGAAGGCCCAGGTCCAGGTCGACGCGACCGTGTACACGGTCGGTGTGGACCAGACGTTCTCCGACGGGTTCAAGCTCCTGTCGATCTCGGGGACGTGCGCGACGTTCACGCACGACGGTCAGCAGTTCGTCCTCTGCGAGAACCCGCAGAAATAGCTCACTCGTATCGAAGCCACCGGCGCACTGCCTCTGGGGGGAGCGGTCGCCGGTCGCGAGGGGCGGTCCTCTCCGGGCCGCCCCTCGCCTCATTCGGGCAGGGCGTTCGGGAGGGGGTGAGCCGGTCCCTATGATTCCGTCCATGGTTCGGGTGCTGACGGCAGGGGAGTCGCACGGGAAGGGCCTCGTGGCGGTGGTCGAGGGGCTGCCGGCCGGGATTCCCGTTCGCCTCGAAGACCTCGGCGCGGAGCTCGCCCGGCGCCGGAAGGGCTACGGCCGGAGCGGGCGCCAGCGCCTCGAGGCCGACCCCGTGGAGATCCTGGGCGGGGTGCGCCACGGCCGGACGCTCGGCTCCCCGGTCGCCATCACGATCGCGAACGCCGAATGGGAGTCGAAGTACCGGGAGCGGATGGGGGTCGAGGGGTCCCCGGATCCGAGCGAAGCGCTCACCGCCGTGCGGCCGGGGCACGCCGACCTGGCCGGGATGCAGAAGTACGGGTTCGACGACGCCCGCAACGTGCTCGAGCGGGCCAGCGCGCGGGAGACCGCGGCGCGCGTGGCGGCCGGATACCTGTGCAAGGCGTTCCTCACGGAGCTCGGGGTGAGCGTGCTCTCCCACGTCGTGCGGATCGGCTCCGCGGCCGCGCGGTCGGGCGCCCGTTCGCCCGGCGCCGGCGATCTGGCGGCGATCGACCGTGACCCGGTTCGGTGCTTCGACCCCGCGACGTCGAAACGAATGGTGGAGGCCGTGCGAGCCGCCCAGCGGTCGCGGGACACGCTGGGCGGGGTGTTCGAGGTGCTGGCGTTCGGGCTGCCGCCGGGGCTCGGGTCGCACGTGCAGTTCGACCGGAAGCTCGACGCCCGGCTGGCGCTCGCGCTGATGAGCATCCAGTCGGTGAAGGGCGTGGAGGTGGGGGACGGGTTCGCGTCGGCCGTGCGGCCGGGCTCGCGGGCGCACGACGAGCTGGCGCCCGGCTCCTCGCCGCTTCGCCCGCGCCGGCTGTCGAACCGCGCCGGCGGGATCGAGGGCGGGATGAGCACCGGCGAGCCCCTGCGCGTTCGAGCGGCCATGAAGCCCTTCTCCACGGTTCCGAAAGGGCTGCGGACGATCGACACGGCGACCGGGCGGGCGGCGAAGCCGTTCGCGCAGCGCACCGACGTGTGCGCCGTGCCGGCCGGCGGCGTCGTCGGCGAGGCGGTCGTCGCTGGGGTGCTCGCCGACGCGGCGCTCGAGAAGTTCGGCGGCGACTCGGTGATCGAAACGCGCCGGAACCTCGACGGGTTCGTCGCGTCCCTGGGGCGGGAACCGTGACCTTCCGGGCCGGCCACGTCTGGCTGGTCGGCATGCCGGGGTCGGGGAAGTCGGCCGTCGGCCGGGCCCTCGCGGAGCGCATGGGGCTGCCGTTCGTGGACCTCGACGACGAGGTCGAACGCGCCGCGGGTCGGACCGTGCCGGCGATCTTCGCCGCGGACGGCGAGGCTGGGTTCCGCGGGCTCGAAGTCCGGGCGCTGGGTGACGCGGCCGATGGCCCGCGGGCGGTGGTGGCGACCGGCGGGGGAGCGGTCCTGTCGGACTCGAACCGCCGCCGGATGCGGCAAACCGGGCTCGTGGTGCACCTCGACGTCGACGAGGCCGTCGCGCTCCCACGCCTCGAGAGCTCGCCCACCCCCCGGCCGCTGCTGGCCGAACCGGGTGCCTGGGCCCGTCTGGCCGAGGAACGCCGGCGCGGCTACAAGGACGTCACCGATGTCGTCCATCACGAGTCCGCGCCTGGTTCGGAAACGCCCGAGGGCGTTGCGAGGGCGATCCAGAGCGTGATCGACGACGAGTGGGGGACCCCTCCTGTCGTCGTGGGCGTCCCAATCCCGGGTCGTCCGTACGAGGTGCTCGTGGGCGATTCGATCCTGTTCGTCCGGCAACTGCGGACGATGGTGCCGGAGGGGCGGCCGGGCGGGCTCGCGTTCGTGATCGCGGACCAGGCCTGTTCGGAACTGTTCCTCGAACGGATGGCGGAGGCGGTCGGGGAGGCCGGGTGGCAGGCCGTGCACCTTCCGATCCCCGACGGGGAGCGGGCGAAGACGCTCGCCGTGGCCGAAGCGCTGTACCGGCAGCTCGCGATCCGGGAGGCCCAGCGGGACGACCTGATCGTGGCGCTCGGCGGGGGGGCGGCGGGCGACGTGGCGGGGTTCGTCGCCGCGACGTACCTCCGCGGCATGCCCGTGCTGCAGGTCCCCACCACGCTGCTCGCCATGGTCGATGCCGCGATCGGTGGGAAGACCGCCGTGAATCTCCCCGCCGGGAAGAACCTCGTCGGCGCGTTCCACCAGCCGGTGGGCGTGCTGGCGGACGTGGCCGCGCTCGCCACGCTCCCCGAGGGGGAGTTCCGCTCCGGGCTCGGCGAGGTCGCGAAGTACGCGCTGGCGTTCGATCGCGGGCTCGTTGGTCTGCTCGAACGCGAGACCGGCCGGCTGATCGGCCCCGGCGGGCCTCGCGAGCGCGAGCTCCTGGCCGACATCGTGCGGCGCTGCGCCGAGATCAAGGCCGGGATCGTCTCGGCCGATGAACGCGATACGGCGGAGCGGCTGTTCCTGAACTACGGGCACACGCTGGGGCATGCGCTGGAGCGGCTCGACGACTTCGCCGGGCGCTCGCACGGGGACGCGGTCTCGATCGGCTGCGTGTTCGCCGCGCGGCTCGCCGAACGGCTCGGAGTGGCGAGCTCCGGCCTCGTCGACCGCCACGTCCGGCTGCTCGAGCCGCTGGGGCTCCCCACCGGCGGGCCGCTGCCGGAGCCCGGTCGGGTCCTGGACGCGATGCGGATGGACAAGAAGCGCCGCGGCGGGCTTCGATTCGTACTGCTGGAGGACGTTGGG
Source organism: Actinomycetota bacterium (assembly GCA_035577825.1). Lineage (GTDB taxonomy): Bacteria > Actinomycetota > UBA4738 > UBA4738 > JACQTL01 > DATBHM01. The sequence continues at coordinate 12,123 of DATLUW010001014.1, forward strand.
CGGCCGACGGTGGCCGAGGTCCCCGACGAGGACGTGATCGAGACGCTGGAGGCGATGTGAGGCGGCAACGAGTGAGGGCCGACCGGTGAGGGCACTGTTCCTGTTCGGGCCGAACCTCGGCGCGCTCGGCACGCGCGACCCCGAGCAGTACGGCAGCGAGACGCTCGAGCAGGTCATGACCGGGGTCGACGCACGGGCGAGCGAACTCGGCCACCACGTGGCGTGGCGGCAGTCCGACCACGAGGGCGACGTGGTCGGATGGCTGAACGGGGCACGGGCGGAGGGGTTCGAGGCGGTCGTGGTCAACCCCGGGGCGCTCACGCACTACTCGCACGCACTGCGCGACGCGGTCGAGGGCTGCCGCCTCCCCGTGATCGAGGTCCACCAGACGAACATCTACGCCCGGGAGGAGTTCCGCCGGCACTCGGTGGTCTCGCCGGCCTGCCGCGCCGTCATCGCTGGGCTCGGGACCCGCGGGTATCATCTGGCGCTGGAGGCCCTTGCATGGATTTTCCCGGACGGAGACGGCGACTCGCCGCGCGCCTGAGCGAGCTCGAGATCGACGCGTTCCTGGTGACGCGGCTGCCGAACGTTCGCTATCTGACGGGGTTCACCGGATCGAACGGCCAGCTGGTGCTGGGTGCGGACGGCGGCGTGTTCCTCACCGACGGCCGGTACACGGAGCAGTCCCGCCACGAGGTACCCGACCTCGACCGCGTGACGTACCCGGCGTTTCCGCCGGCGTTCGCGGACGCGGTCGGGAAGCTCGGCGCCGCGCGGGTCGGGTTCGAGTCGACCGGCGTGACCCACAAGTTGTTCCGCGACCTGACCGACGCGGGTCCCGAGGACGCCGAGCTCGTCCCGACGGACGGCGAGGTCGAACACCTCCGCTGGGTCAAGGAGCCTGAGGAGATCGCGATGGTCGCGCAGGCCCAGGCGATCACCGACGACTGCTTCGACCGCATCGTGGCGAAGCTCGCCGAGGGCATGACCGAACGCGAGGTCGCCCTCGAGATGGAGCTCACCATGCGGCAGAACGGGGCCGACGCGCTGGCGTTCGAGTCGATCGTCGCGTTCGGGGAGGGCGCGGCCGAGCCGCACCACCACCCGACCGACCGGGCGCTGCAGGCGGGCGACGTGATCAAGCTGGACTTCGGTGCGCTGTACCGCGGGTACCATTCGGACATGACGCGGACGGTCGCGTTCGGCGAGCCGTCCGAGGAGCTGCGCGAGATCCACGCCCTCGTGAAGGCGGCGCAGCAGGCGGGGATCGACGCGGTCCGCCCGGGCGCCACCGGAGCCGAACCCGACGCCGCCTCGCGGCAGGTCATCGCGGACGCCGGGCGGGGCGAGGCGTTCAGCCATTCGCTCGGGCACGGGGTCGGCCTCGAGATCCATGAGGGGCCGTCGCTCCGCGCGAACGGCGAGGACGTGCTGCCGGTGGGGGCGATCGTGACGGTCGAGCCCGGTGTGTACGTGCCGGGCCTCGGCGGGGTCCGGATCGAGGACATGGTGGAGGTCACGGCCGACGGCTGCCGCCCCATGCCCCGCTCCACCCGCGACCTCGTGATCCTGTGACCGCTTTCGGAACATCGAACCCACCCGCCGCGTCGCTTCGCGAAGCGAACCACACGACCGGGCGGGCAGCGAGCTGAGGAGCAACCCATGAGCGTCTCCACGAACGACCTGAAGAACGGCATGACCCTCGAGCTGGACGGCCAGCTGTGGACCGTCCTCGACTTCCTGCACCACAAGCCGGGGAAGGGCCAGGCCGTCGTGCGGACGAAGCTGCGCAACGTGAAGACCGGGGCGGTGCTGGACCGGACCTTCAAGCACGACGAGAAGGTCGGGCTCGCCATCCTCGAGAAGAAGGAGATGCAGTACCTCTACCTCGACGGCGACAACCTGATCTTCATGGACACCGACTCCTACGAGCAGCACCCCGTGCCGTCGGAGGTGGCCGGCGAGGCGGTGAAGTACCTCACCGAGGGGTTCACGCCGATCGTCGCCCTGTACGAGGGGAACGCGATCTCGGTCGAGCTGCCCGCGTCGGTCGTCCTCGCGGTCACCGCGACCGACCCCGGCGTGAAGGGCGACCGGGTGTCCGGCGCGCTGAAGCCGGCCACGCTCGAGACCGGGATCACCGTCCAGGTGCCGCTGTTCATCGAGGTGGGCGACAAGCTGAAGGTCGACACCCGCACCGGCGAGTACCTGACCCGCGAGAAGTAGCCGCCGTGATGCGGCCGGGTCGTTCGTGAACCCCCGCCACGCCGATCGGCGGCGGGCTCTCGACGCGCTGTTCCAGGCCGACGTGATGGGCGTTCGGCCGACGGCCGTGCTGGAGCAGTGGCGTGAGGCCACCGGCGAGGAGGTCGCGCCGTTCACCTCGGAGCTCGTGCAGGGCTTCGAGGACTACCGGGAGGACGTCGACATCCTGATCGGGGAGACCGCGCACGACTGGGCGGTCGATCGGATGGCGGCGGTGGACCGGGCGATCCTGCGGCTCGGGACCTACGAGCTGCTGTTCCGGCCGGACACGCCGGTGGCCGTGGCGATCGACGAGGCGGTGGAGGCGGCGAAGGAGCTCTCGACGGAGGACAGCGGGCGGTTCGTCAACGGGGTGCTGGGGCGGATCGCATCCGGGCCCGGCCTCGCCGAGCGGCCGGTGGCCACGACGAGACGGGAGCGAGCGCGGGTCGAGCCGAACGAGACGGCGGATCGAACGCGGGTGGAGCCGGACTGACGGGCGAGGGCTACTCGTCCGCGGCTGCGGTCTCGGCGGGCTTCTTGGCCTCCGCGGGCGCCGGCGGGGCCTCGGACTCCGCGGGCAGCTCGTCCTTGCCGCCCTCCTTCAGGCCCTTCTTGAACTCGGTCGAGGACTTCCCGAGCGAGCGCGCCAGCTCGGGGAGCTTCTTCGCGCCGAACAGGAGCAGGAACACCGCGAGGATGATGAGGATCTCGGGGGCACCGAGTTGGTCGAACAGGCCCAGCATCGCGAACTCCTTACCTCGTCGGACCTCGTCATCTCGACCGAGGCGTCGAGGCCAGTGTAGGCCGTTTCGTCGGGAGCGCCAGTCCCTGGCGACCGTCGCCACGGAAGTGGCAATTTCCGTCTCATCCTGGTCGAATCGGTTGTCACGGTCGAGGTCGGAGCACCATGGTCACGGGAGCCCGCTCCCCCGGACCGACACCTGCTACCTCGGGACCGGCGGCCTGCAGTCGTCGACCTGCTGAGCCCGAACCGTCGAATCGAACGCGCCAGGAGGGACCCGGGACGATTCCCGGGGCCTCCTGGCGTGCGTTGCCAGGACCGGCGAAGATGCGCCGGTGCTGGTGCTCTCCCGCGCCGACGTCGCCTCCCTGCTCGATCCCGACGAGCTGATCGACGCCCTGTCCGTCGCCATGATCGACCTCTCGTCGGGCGCGGCGTCCATGCCCACCCGCGTGGCCGCGTTCGTTCCGGGGGTCGCCGGACTCCTCGGTGCCATGCCGGCGTGGCTGCCATCGGCCGCGGTGTTGGAGACCAAGCTCGTCTCGGTGTTCCCCCGGAACGCAGGCGGCGTGATTCCGACACACCAGGCGGTCATCGTGGTGTTCGATCCGGGGACGGGGGAGCCGATCTCGCTCATGGACGGAACGGAGATCACGGCGCAGCGGACGGCCGCCGGATCCGCCCTGGCCACCGCGGTCCTCGCCCGGGAGGACGCGCGTGTGATGGCGGTGGTCGGGACCGGGGTCCAGGCACGGGCCCACCTCCGCTACGTCGCCCGGGTGCGGGGATTCGACCGGGTGGCGGTTGCGGGTCGCGACCCGCTCCGGGCAGGGGCCGTGGCCGAGCAGGCGTCGGCCGATTCGGACGTCAACGTGTCGGCGGCGGAATCGATCGAGGCCGCCGTCCGGGCCGCGGACGTCGTGTGCGCGACGACCGGCGCGACGACGCCGGTGCTGGCGCGGGACTGGCTGGCCGACGGAACCCACGTGAACTCGGTGGGCTGGACGCCGGACGGACGCGAGATCGATGCGGAGACGGTTCGGGACTCGGTGGTGGTGGTCGAGTCCCGTTCGTCCGCGCTCTCGGAGGGCGCGGGCGGCGCCAACGACCTGGTGTGGCCGATCCGGGACGGGGTCGTCGGCCCGGACCACGTCCACGCAGAGATCGGGGAGATCCTCGCGGGAACCCGGCCCGGCCGTACCTCCGCCGATCAGATCACGCTGTACAAATCGGTCGGCGTGGCCGTGCAGGACGCCGCGGCGGCCGGTCTCGTGCTCCGCGCGGCGCATGATCGGGGGGTCGGCCGCGAGGTCGATGTCTGACGGGTCCCCCCGGCATCCTCGTCCGGCAGCCGGAACCGCGAAGAGCGGATCTTCGCTGGTCGCGGGCTCGTTGAAGGTGGCTCGCCCCGCGGCTATCCTTGTTCACGAACTTCCCCTTTAAGGACCGGTCCCGTGAGGCCGGAAAGGAGGCGAGGCTGAAGATGCTGTACACGTGCGCCCCGCGGCTCGAGCCGCCGGGCGTTTTTTCATACCGGGGGGCCGGGACGGCCTCCCGACCGTGGTGATGGCCACGGCGACCCGGCTGATGGACGCCGCCGAGGTGCGGCGCGCCACCACCCGGATCGCGCACGAGATCCTCGAGAAGAACAAGGGCGCGTCGGCGCTGGCGCTCGTCGGCATCGCCGCCCGGGGCGACGACCTGGCCCGCCGCCTCGCCGCCGAGATCCAGCGGATCGAGGGCGCCGAGGTCCCGGTCGGGGCGCTCGACATCACGTTCTACCGCGACGACATCGGCCTGCGGGCCGAGGCGCCCGAGGTCCACCAGACCGCGATCGGGTTCGACATCGGGGGGAAGACCGTCGTTCTCGTCGACGATGTGCTGTTCACCGGGCGGACGATCAGGGCGGCGCTCGACGCGCTGGTTGACTTCGGGCGGCCCCGCGCGGTGCAGCTCGCCGTGCTGGTCGACCGCGGCCACCGCGAGCTGCCGATCCGGGCCGACTACGTCGGCAAGAACGTGCCCACCCGCCACGACGAGAACGTCCGGGTGGCGCTCACCGAGACCGACGGGGAGGACGCCGTCTACCTGGGGGGTTCGGGGGGCTCATGAGCGAGACCGGAAGGACGACGGCGTTCAGGGGGCACGGCCGAGCGGTAGCCCCCCGATCAGAAGGGGGAGCTGCTCCATGAACAAGCACCTGCTGTCCATCCACGACGTGTCGGCGGAGGACATCGTCCGCATCCTCGATACGGCGGATTCCTTCCGCGAGGTGGGAACCCGCGTCATCAAGAAGGTCCCAGCGCTCCGGGGCCGGACCGTGGTCAACCTCTTCTACGAGAACTCGACGCGGACGCGGATCTCCTTCGAGCTGGCGGCGAAGCGCCTGTCCGCCGACGTCATCAACTTCTCGACGAGCGGTTCGAGCGTGTCGAAGGGCGAGTCGCTGAAGGACACCGCCCTGACCCTGCAGGCCATGGGCGCCGACGCGGTCGTCATCCGGCACTCCTCGAGCGGGTCGCCGTTCCAGCTCACGAAGTGGATCAAGGGGAGCGTCCTGAACGCCGGCGACGGCACGCACGAACACCCGACGCAGGCGCTGCTCGACCTGTACACGATCCGCGAGCGTGTCGGCCACCTCGAGGGCGCGAACGTGGCCATCGTCGGCGACGTCCTGCACTCGCGGGTGGCGCGGTCGCTCTCGTTCGCGCTGGTGAAGATGGGCGCGAACGTCACCCTGATCGGACCGCCCACGCTGATCCCGGCGCCGGCGCCGCAGTGGGGCGTGAACGTGTCGTACGACATCGAGAAGGTGCTCCCGACGCTCGACGTCTGCTACATGCTCCGCGTCCAGCGCGAACGCCAGCGCCAGCAGTACTTCCCGAGCGTGCGCGAGTACTCGCGGCTGTTCGGGCTCACCTCGGAGCGGGTCAAGCTGCTGCCGGAGGGCGCGCTGATCATGCACCCCGGCCCGATGAACCGGGGCGTCGAGATCGACTCCGACGTCGCCGATCTCCCGCAGGCCGTCATCGAGGAACAGGTCACGAACGGCATCGCCGTCCGGATGTCGCTGCTCTACCTCCTGCTCGGCTCCGGAGCACCGCCCCCCGAGGAGGAGGCGGCGGCGCCCGCGGCCGACGCCGCGCCCGAGCAGGTCACCCTGCCCGAGTCGGCCGATTCGACCACGAGCACGACCGAGCCGAAGGTGGAGGTGGGGGCGGATGCCTGAGCAGCGGATCCTGCTGACGAACGCCCGGGTGATCGATCCCGCGGGCGAGACCGACGAGATGCTGGACGTCCTCATCGAGGGTCCGACGATCGCCGGGGTCGGCCCCGGTCTCGCCGCCCCCGGCGCGGAGACGTTCGACTGCGACGGGCTGGTGCTCGCGCCGGGGTTGGTGGACCTCCACACGCACCTGCGCGAACCCGGCCGCGAGGACAAGGAGACGGTCGAGAGTGGCACGCGGGCCGCTGCGGCCGGCGGGTTCAGCGCGGTGTCCCCGATGGCGAACACCGACCCGGTTGCCGACAACGCGGCCGTGATCCACGAGGTCCGCGCGCTGGCGGCCGCGGCCGGGCTGTGCGACGTATTCCCGGTGGGGGCCATCACGCGCGGGCTGGGCGGCGAGGAGATGGCCGAAATCGGCGAGATGGTCGAGGCCGGGGTTCGCGTGTTCAGCGACGACGGGCGGTGCGTGCCGAGCGCGCGCGTCCTGCGCAACGCCCTGTACTACGCGCGGGCGTTCCCGGACGTGATCGTCGCCGAGCACTGCGAGGACCCTTCGCTCGCGGAGGGCGGGCAGATGCACGAGGGGTTCCACTCCTACTCGCTCGGGCTCGCCGGACAGCCCCGGGAGGCCGAGGAGGTCATCGTCGCGCGCGACCTGGCGCTCGCCCGGCTGACCGGCGGGCGACTGCACCTGTGCCACCTCTCGTCGGCCGGATCCGTGGACATGGTCCGGCGGGCGAAGGCCGAGGGCCTGCGGGTCACGGCCGAGGTCACGCCGCACCACCTCGTGTTCGCCGACGAGGACCTCGTCACCTACGACACGAACCTCAAGGTCCACCCGCCGCTGCGTTCGGTCGAGGACCGCGAGGCGCTGTGGGAGGGCCTGGCCGACGGCACGATCGACGCGGTGGCCACGGACCACGCGCCCCACGCGGTCGAGGAGAAGGAGGCGGAGTTCGACCAGTCGCCGCCGGGCACCATCGGGCTCGAGACCGCGCTGGCGGCCGTGCTCACGCACGGCGTGGCGACCGGTCGGATCGGGCTGTCGCGCGTCATCGAGGCCATGTCGGCGGCGCCGGCCGGGATCCTGGGCGCTTCGGAGCACGGCGGTCCCGTCGAGGCCGGCCGCGTCGCGAACCTCGTCGTGTTCGACCCGGCAGCCGAGTGGGTGGTCGAGGCGCCGTTCGTGTCGAAGAGCCGGAACTCGGCCTTCCTGGGCCACACGCTCACGGGGAGGGTCGTCCACACGCTGTACCGGGGGGAGCCGATCGTCGCGAACGGCAAGGCCCAGCGGTGATCCCGCCGATGCCCGCGCCCGGGGCCGCCCTCGGGGGCGGGCGGTGACGCCCGCCCCCGAAGCCCTGCTGGTGCTGGAGGACGGCTCGTCGTTCCCCGGGCGCGCCTTCGGCGCGCCCGGGGAGGCCTTCGGCGAGGCGGTCTTCAACACCGGGATGATCGGATACCAGGAAGTCCTCACCGACCCGTCCTACGCGGGGCAGGTGGTCGTGATGACCGCGCCGCACCAGGGGAACTACGGCGTCAACCGGGAGGACCCCGAGTCCGCCGGCGTGCAGGTGGCCGGGTTCGCCGTGCGCGAGGCCAGCCGACGGGCCTCGTCGTGGCGGGCCGACCGGACGCTGGGGGAGGAGCTCGAGGCGGCCGGGACCGTGGCGATCGAGGGGATCGACACGCGGCGGCTGACGCTCCGGATCCGGGGCGGCGGGGCCATGCGGTGCGCGGTCAGCACCGAGGACCTCTCCGTCTCCTCGCTGCTGGCTCGGGTGCGCTCGCACGACGGGATGGAGGGGGCGGACCTGGCCGCCTCGGTGAGCACGCGCGAGCCGTACGCGGCGTGCGATCTGGCCGGCCCCGCTTCGGCGGCACACGGTCGGGTGTTCCGTGTCGCGGCGTACGACTTCGGGATCAAGCGGAACATCCTGCGGTCGCTCGCTGCGAGCGGGATCGAGGCGAACGTGTTCCCGGCCACGACCCCGGCTGCGGAGGTGCTCGAAGGCGGGTTCGACGGCGTGTTCCTGTCGAACGGGCCCGGCGACCCGGCGGCGACCACGTACGGCGTCGAGGCCTGCAGCGGGCTGCTCGGCCGGATGCCGGTGTTCGGCATCTGCCTGGGGCACCAGCTCATGGCGCGGGCGCTCGGGCTCGGCACGTACAAGCTGAAGTTCGGCCACCGCGGCGCGAACCAGCCGGTCCTGAACGTCGACACCGGGCGCGTCGAGATCACGAGCCACAACCACGGCTTCGCGGTCGATCCCGGCGCCGACGCGCGATCACGGCCGGCCGGGGTCGACTTAGAACGCGGCGCGGTGACGTTCACGCACTGGAACCTGAACGACGACACGTTGGAAGGCCTGCGCTGCAACGATCTCGCGGCCTTCAGCGTGCAGTACCACCCGGAGGCGTCGCCCGGTCCGCACGACGCCGCGTACCTGTTCGCCGAGTTCCGTTCGCTGATGGAGCACCGAAAGGCATAGGTCATGCCCAGGCGCGACGACCTCCACACGATCCTCGTGATCGGGAGCGGCCCGATCGTCATCGGCCAGGCCTGCGAGTTCGACTACTCGGGGACCCAGGGGTGCAAGGCGCTCCGCCGCGAGGGCTACCGCGTGGTCCTCGTCAACTCGAACCCGGCCACGATCATGACCGACCCCGAGTTCGCCGACGCGACGTACGTCGAGCCCCTCACGGTCGACTCGCTCACGTCGATCATCGAACGCGAGCGTCCCGATGCGCTGCTGCCCACGCTCGGCGGGCAGACCGCGCTGAACGCCACGGTCGCGCTGGCGGAGGCCGGGGTGCTCGAGCGGCTCGGGGTCCGGCTGATCGGGGCGGGGCTGGACGCGATCCACCGGGCGGAGGACCGGCGGAAGTTCGCGGCCACGATGCAGGCTGCCGGCCTCCCGCTGCCGCGGAGCGGGTTCGCCCACTCGCTGGACGAGGCGCTGGCGGTCGCGGACGAGCTCGGCTACCCGGTGATCGTGCGGCCGTCGTTCGTGCTCGGGGGCGGCGGCACCGGACTGGCGGCGGACGCGATCGAGCTGCACGCCGTGGCCGGCCGTGGCCTGGCCGAGAGCCCGATCACCGAGGTCCTGGTCGAGGAGTCGATCGCGGGCTGGAAGGAATTCGAGCTCGAGGTCATGCGCGACGGCGCGGACAACGCGGTCGTGATCTGCTCGATCGAGAACGTCGACCCCATGGGCGTCCACACCGGCGACTCGGTCACCGTCGCGCCGGCAATGACGCTCACGGACCGCGAGTACCAGTCGATGCGGGACATGGCGCTCGCGTGCATCCGAGCCGTCGGCGTCGACACCGGCGGATCGAACATCCAGTTCGCCGTCGACCCGGCCACCGGACGCCAGGTCATCATCGAGATGAACCCCCGCGTGTCGCGGTCGTCCGCGCTCGCGTCGAAGGCGACCGGGTTCCCGATCGCGAAGATCGCCGCGCTCCTCGCGGTGGGCTACCGCCTCGACGAGATCCGCAACGACATCACCGGCGAGACGCTGGCCGCCTTCGAGCCGACGCTCGACTACGTCGTCGTGAAGATCCCGCGGTTCGCGTTCGAGAAGTTCCCGCAGGCCGACCCGCGGCTCACGACCGTCATGAAGTCGGTCGGCGAGGTCATGGCCATCGGAAGCACGTTCACCGAAGCTCTGGGCAAGGCGCTCCGCTCGCTGGAACGGCCCGGGTTCGACGTCGCGGCGCTCGGCGCCGAGCCGGGCGGCGCCGACGTCGCGGTCGCATCCGATCACCGGATCGTCGGGATCGAACGCGCGCTGCTGGCAGGCCGCTCGATCGAGGACGTGGCGGCCGCCTCGAGCGTCGACCCGTGGTTCGTCGACCAGATCGCGCTCATGGCGGAGGCGTCGGAGTCGTTGCGGGGCAGGGATCCCGAAGCCATCGATGCCGGCGACCTCCATGACGCGAAGCGGCGCGGCCTGTCGGACGCCCGCATCGCGACGCTCACCGGTGTCGGCGAGGACGCCGTCCGGGCGCGTCGTCTGGCGCTCGGGGTCGAGGCCGTGTTCAAGACCGTCGACACGTGCGCCGGGGAGTTCGAGGCGCGGACGCCGTACTACTACTCGACGTACGAGGACGACTCGGAGGTCCGGCCGGCCTCGAAGCCGCGCATCGTGATCCTCGGCGCCGGCCCCAACCGCATCGGGCAGGGGATCGAGTTCGACTACGCGTGCGTGCACGCCGCGTTCGCGCTGCGTGCGGCGGGGTTCGAGACCGTGATGGTGAACTGCAACCCGGAGACGGTCTCGACCGACTACGACACAAGCGACCGGCTGTACTTCGAGCCCCTCACCGTGGAGGACGTCCTGGCCGTGTGCCGCGCGGAGCGGCCGGAGGGCGTGATCGTGCAGCTCGGTGGCCAGACCCCGCTGAAGCTCGCCCACGCGCTCGAGCGCGAGGGGTTCCGCGTGCTCGGCACCACGCCGGACTCGATCGACCTGGCCGAGGACCGCGGCAGGTTCGCCTCGCTGCTGCAGGAGCTCGGCATCCCCGCGCCCCCGCACGGCGAGGCGTCGACCGTCGACGAGGCGCGGGTCATCGCCGAGGAGATCGGCTACCCCGTCGTCGTACGGCCGTCCTACGTGCTCGGCGGGCGGGCGATGGAGATCGTGTACGCCGACGACGAGTTGGACACGTTCGTCCATACTGCGTCGGAGGCCAGCCCGGACCATCCGGTGCTGGTCGACCGGTTCCTCGAGGGCGCGATCGAGGTGGACGTGGACGCGGTGAGCGACGGGAGCGAGACGTTCGTCGGCGCGGTCATGGAGCACATCGAGGAGGCCGGCGTGCACTCGGGCGACTCCTCGTGCGTGATCCCCCCGACCACCCTGTCCGAAGACGATCTCGACCGGTGCGAGGACATCGCGCGCCGGCTGGCCGCCGCCCTGCAGGTGCGCGGGCTGCTGAACGTCCAGCTCGCCGTCAAGGACGAGCGCGTCTTCGTGCTCGAAGCGAACCCCCGCGCGAGCCGCACCGTGCCGTTCGTCGGGAAGGTCACCGGGGTGCCGATGGCGAAGGTGGCCGCCCTGGTCATGGCCGGCCGCTCGCTGGCCGAGCTCCGGCGCGACGGCGTGCTCCCGGCGACCGAGCCGTACCGCACGCTCCGGCACACCGCCGTGAAGGCGGCCGTGATGCCGTTCGGCCGGTTCCCCGGCGTCGACACCGTGCTCGGGCCGGAGATGAAGTCCACCGGCGAGGTCATGGGGATCGCCGAGCGCCTCGGGCCGGCCATGGCGAAGGCCCTGCAGTCCACGGGCGCCGGGCTCCCGGTGGCGGGGACGGCGTTCGTCAGCGTGGCGAACCGGGACAAGCGAGCTATCGTGTTCCCGGCCGGACGTCTGGCGGAGCTCGGGTTCACGCTGTTCGCGACGCGGGGAACGGCCGCCGTCCTGCACCGCAACGGCATCCGGGTGACCCCGGTCCGCAAGCGGTCGGAGGGAGGGCGAAGCGTGGTCGACCTGATCCGCGCAGGCCGCATCGACATCGTGATCAACACCCCGTTCGGACGAGGCCCGCGCACCGACGGCTCGGAGATCCGCATGGCCGCCGCGGCTGCCGGGATCCCGTGCGTGACGACGCTCCCCGGAGCGCTCGCGGCGATCCATGGCATCGAGGCGCTCCGCCGCCCCATGCCCGCCCCGCGGCCGCTGCAGGACTACCACGCCCCCGTGCCGCCGCCCGAGCAGCTCCGGCTGGTGCCCCAGCAGCCCGAATCCGCGCCCGAGACGACCGTCACGGGCGTGGCCGGATGACCTCGCGGGGCGGCCGGGTGCCCCATGCCGCTGGGCGTTGCCGGCGCGGACCTGGGAAGGTGAACGGGTGATTCGCGCCCGCTGTGAGGTCCTGTCGGCCCGGAAGGCCGGGCTGTTCCTCTCGGTCACGCTCGTCGCGCCCGAGATCGCCGAGCGCGCCCGGCCGGGGCAGTTCATCCTGATCGCCGTGCCCGCCGGGCGCGAGGTGTTCCTCCGGCGGCCGTTCTTCGTGCACCAGACCTCGCGCCGCGGCGGCTGGGCGGGCACGCTCGAGTTCGTCGTCGACCCCGGGAACGACTCCGCGGAGTGGCTGGGCGAGCTCCGGCCGCACCAGTTCCTCGACGTGATCGGGCCGCTCGGCAAGCCGTTCTCGATGCCCCGGAAGCCGGTGAACTGCCTGCTGGTGTGCGAGGACCATGGGGTGGCGCCGCTGTACTTCCTCGCCGAGGAGCTGGCCGGGCGCGGGCACCGCGTCGACATGGTGATCGGCGGGGCGAACCAGGATCGCGTGTTCAAGCCGATCGAGGGCAAGCGCCTCGCCCGGACGATCGCCGTGGTGACGGAGGACGGCTCGGTCGGCGAGCACGGCACGATCGCCGACGTGCTGCCGGCCGTCGCCGACAAGTGTCACAGCGAGGTCCTGTACGCCGCCGGTCCGCGCCGCGCGCTGCAGATGGCGGCCGAGTTCTGCCGGTCGCGATCGATCCCCGCGCAGGTCGCGGTGGAGGAGCGCATGGCGTGCGGCCTCGGGCTGTGTTGGACGTGCACCGTTCCGGTCGCCCGCCGGGACGGGCGGGGGATCGACCACATCCGGGCCTGCGTCGACGGCCCCGCCATGAACGCCGGTCGCGTCGTGTGGGACCGGTGGTCGGCGTCCGAACCCGAGCCGACGCCGCCGGAGGGGTTCCCGGCCCTTGCCGCGCGGCCGGGCTGAGCCGATCATGACCGCGTCCGACTGGAACGGCGGCCGAGGCGACCCGCCCA
>DATLUW010001015.1:0-3509 GCA_035577825.1 Actinomycetota bacterium
CTGTCGACTGGAACTTCCGGAGCGGGCCCGGGGCGAGGGCTGTTGGCTATCCGGGCGGCGAGGGGCCGGATGCGGACGCGCGCCACAGGTGCATGACCGCGTAGCCGCGCCACGGCCGCCAGGACTCGGCGCGCGCCAGGAGCTTCGACGGGGTCGCTGGGAGCCCGAGCGCCTCGGCGCCGTGGCGGACCCCGAGGTCGCCGACGGGGAACGCGTCCGGGTGGCGGAGCACCCGCATCGCCACCAGGTCGCGGGTCCACGGCCCCACGCCCGGCAGCTCGCCGAGCACGCCCAGCGTCTCGTCGAGGTCGCCGCCGCCCGAGAGATCGAGCTTCCCGACGGCCACGGCCTCGGCCAGCCGGCGAACGGTCTCGACCCGCGCCCCGGTCAGGCCCACTCCGTCCAGCGAGGCCTCCGCCAGTGCCGCCGGCGACGGGAACCGGTGCGTGATCCCGCCGGCGGGGTGCTCGAGCGCATCCCCGTACCTCGCAACGAGCCGGGCGCAGAACGTCCGCGCGCCGGCCACCGACACCTGCTGGCCGAGCACGATGCGCACGGCAGTCTCGAACGGGTCGGCCGCGCCCGGCAGCCGCAGCCCCGGCACGGCGCGGACCGACGCCCGCAGCGCCGGGTCGCGCGACAGGACGCCGTCGATCGCCGCCGGGTCCGCGTCGAGGTCGAACAGCCGCCGCGCGGCCTGGACCACGGGGCCCAGCTCCGTCGGTTCGTCCACGGCGGCATGGAGCGCGACCGACGCCGACGACGCCGCCGGCGTGAGCGACAGGACCACGGCGCCTCCACCGCGCGTCCGGAGCGAGCGCCGGAACGTCCGCCCGTTCAGCTCCTCCAGCCCGGGAACCGCCCGGACCCCGAGGAACGCCAGCAGCGGGTCGGCGGGGAACGGGGCCCGGGCCGCGAGGCGGAGCGTCGGCCCGCCCTCGCCGGGATCGTCGCGCCGCCGCCGCCGCCGCACCTCGCCCGGCGGCCGCCCGTACAGCCGTCGAACCGTGTCGTGGTACTGCCGCACCGACCGGAACCCGGCCGCGAACGCCACCTCGGTGCTCGGCAGGTCGGTCTGCTCCAGCAGCTGCTTCGCCAGGCGCGCACGGCGGGTCCGGGCGACCGCGAGCGGGCCGGTGCCCAGCTCGGTCACGAACGTCCGGTGCAGCTGGCGCGTCCCGACGGCGAGACGGCGGGCGAGCCCCTCGACGCCCTCGTCGTCCACGACACCCTCGGCGATCAGACGGAGTCCGCGCCCGACGAGGTCGGCCCGGACGTCCCAGTCCGGGGAGTCCGGGCTCGACTCCGGGCGGCACCGGCGGCACGCCCGGAAGCCCTCCTCCTCTGCCGCCGCCGCGGTCGGGAAGAACCGCACCCGGTCCCGGTTCGGCATCGGGACCGGGCAGACCGGCCGGCAGTACACGCCGGTGGAGAGCACGCCGCAGAACACGCGCCCGTCGAAGCGCGCGTCGCGGCTCTCGACCGCCCGGTACGCCGTCTCGAAGTCCACGTCGCAGGTATACGCCCGGCGCCGCGGGCGTGTCTGGCGGGTTTCGGACATGTTCGCAATCGGGTCACCGATTGAAGCGATGAGCCGGTCGGCGGCCGCTAGGATCGTTCGAACAGCCCATGCCTCGAACCCCCACCCCCCGACGCCGCGGCGCGCCCTGGTCCGTCGCCGTGCTCATCGTGGCAGCGCTCGCCGCGGCCGCGTGCTCATCGGGGTCGCCGGGGCCGTCGCCCTCGCCGTCGTCCGACCCGGTCAAGGAGGCGAAGGACCGGGTGCACGAGGCGAAGAAGGGCGTGGCCGACGCCCAGAGCGCGCTCGACGCGGCATCTGCCGGGTTCTGCGATTCGGCGAGGACCTACATCGAGGCGATCGACCGGTACGGGAAGGCGTTCGACAAGCGCGAGACGACCGTGGGGGACATCCAGACGCTCGGCGCGGACCTCGCGGCGCCGCAGGGAGCGGTCCAGTCCTCGGCCCAGGCGGTGCTCGACGCCCGTGACGCGCTCGACGCGGCGAACCGGGAGCTCGTTGACGCGAACCAGGCCCTCGCCGAGGCCAAGGCCGCGGCGAAGGGCAAGACGAAGAAGCCGACGCCGTCCCCGCCCGCCACCACGGCGCCGTCGCCGCTGCCCACGGCGTCGATCGAACGCGTCCAGCAGGCCGAACAGGACTTCTCGGACGCGTCGAAGAGCATCACGCCCCAGACGGCGCTCAGGGACGCGTCGGCGACGTTCAACTCGGCGGCGCTGTCGCTCCAGATGGCTTGGCTGAACCTGTTCTCGGACGCCGGCTGCATGACCGACGAGCAGTCGGCGAAGGCGGTCGAGACCGTTCGGGCGTTCACGACCCGGCTACAGCAGGACCTCCAGGCCGCCGGGTACGACCCGGGGAAGGTCGACGGCGTGTACGGCCCGCAGACCGTTGCGGCGGTGAAGGCGCTCCAGAAGGACGCCGGGCTGCCGCAGACCGGGTTCGTCGATCAGGCGACCGCGAAGGCGCTCGACGACGCGCTCCACGCGAAGAGCGCCGAGGCCGCCGCCCTGGCGGCGACCGAGACGACCGCCGTCCAGACCACATTGAAGCTGGCCGGGTACTGGGACGGGCCGGTCGACGGGAACTGGACGCCCGAGCTCACGAGCGCGCTGAAGAAGTTCCAGACCGATCTCGGCGTCGAGCCGACCGGCGTGGTCGACGCGGCGACGATCGCCGCGCTCGAAGACGCGCTCGGAGCGCTCCGGGAGCAGCCCCCGCCCTCGCCGCCGGCGACCTCCGCCCCACCGGCCACCACCGCCGCGACCACCGCCGCCACCAGCGCGCCGACCGCCTCGTAAGCACGGCGGGCCGGCTTGATCGAGGCCGGTTCGGCCGCCGGCGGCCATCGCTCGGCGCGACGCGCAGCGGTGATTCGGCGCATCAGGAGGCCGAACCCCGCCGCCATCAGTGCTCCAGATGGAAGAATGGACGGATCGAACGCCGGTGTGGGGGGTGCCCGACGGCCGGCCTGATCAGGGGAGGACGATCCATGAAACGTGCCGTTCCGCTGCTGCTCGCGGGGGCGATTCTCGCGGCCTTCGCGCTGCCCGCGCGGGCGTCGACGACGACGATCCAGATGACCGACGAGTTCACGTTCGATCCGACGCCGATCGCCGTCAACATGGGGGACGCGGTGAAGTGGCAGGCCGCGAACTTCTCGCACACGGCCACGTCGAACACCGGGCTGTTCGACCTGACGGTCAGTTCGCATCAGTCGAAGTCGAAGGCGTTCAAGTTCGCGGGGACGTTTCCGTACTACTGCCAGTTCCACGGCTCGCCCGGCCAGGGGATGCACGGGCGGCTCGACGTGCCGGCCAAGTGGCTCAACACCGGGACGCAGCACGCCGGCGACGTCCAGCGGGTCCGGATCTCGACCGTCAAGGCGCCGAGCGGCGTCGCGTTCGACGTGCAGATGAAGGGTCCCGGCGACGACGCGTTCCACTCGTACAAGACCAAGATCACGAAC
>DATLUW010001016.1:0-8069 GCA_035577825.1 Actinomycetota bacterium
TGCAAGCAGGCCCTCCTTGAACCGCCGCGGAATCGCAGCAGTCCGGAGCAAGGGCGGCTCTCCCACACCACAGATCTCCATCGCGATCCTGGCGCGCTCTTCAGCGAGGTCGCCGGGCAGCGAGCGCAGCTTCTCCACGAACGTTTTCACGTCGGCGGAGCCGAGCGTGCGCAGAAAGCGGCCGGCGAGCGCAACCGTCGCCGGATGCCCATCGCTCCACTGGTAGACCGTGTCGACGAGCGCCGGGTCGGGCGCAGCG
Source organism: Actinomycetota bacterium (assembly GCA_035577825.1). Classification (GTDB taxonomy): domain Bacteria; phylum Actinomycetota; class UBA4738; order UBA4738; family JACQTL01; genus DATBHM01. Next base: position 260 of record DATLUW010001016.1, read on the forward strand.
TCGTCGAGACACCTGGCGAGGAGCGCGCCGACCTCGTCACGTGTGAAGAGCGGCACCGCGGTCTCCTCGGCCGGCACGGGCAGCTTCGCGGTGCCAGGGCTTCGCTCGATCAGGACCAGTGTGTTCGGCAGCGAGGCAAGAAGAAGCAGCAGCCAGTGCACGAGATCGCTGCCCGCAACGGGGTCGTACTCGCCGAGCGAGAGGACGAGCGTCCTTTGCTTGAGCGTCGGCCGGAAGACCTCTACGAACTTCGACGTCACCGCCCGCGTCCGCGATCCGTAGTAGATGTCCTCGAGCGCGTCCGAGCTGAGCTCGAAGCGAGCGGAAGCAAATTCCGTGTTGTCGCCGATCGTCACGTTCTCGGCGTGGATCGCCTGGCGAATGTCGATTGCCCCCACATCGATCGTTCTGAGCTCGTTGTCGAAAGCCGCCAAGGTGCCTTCGCGGCCGGACGTCCGGGCGAGCTCCTCGGCGAGGAGGCCCACGCGCTCCAGGAACGCGCTGAAGGCCTGCCCTTGGGTCGTCGGCGCCGACGCAGGTAGGTCGAGCTGGAACACCACGGCCTCGCCACGCGAACGCCAGATGTCCTTGACGCGGCCGATCAGCCAGCTCTTGCCGGTACCCGCGATCCCGAACGCATCGGCGACGCGCGCGCGGCCGGTTTCGGGCGGTGCCGAGAGACCTGCCACGAGCTCCGGCCGCTCTACGGAGAACGGTGCCGTGTCCGGGACTGTTGCGATCGCCTACTCCTGCTCTTTACGCTCGGGCTCACCGCTCACACGGATGACACCGAAGCTGCTGCCATCGCCAATCGTCGTGGTCTTGAAGTCGAGGTCCTGATCGACCGAGCTTGCTCCCGCTGCGTCGACCACAGCCACCTCGGCCTTCTTCCCCGTCTTTACGTCCTCGCTGCGAATCGTCTGGCGCCTACCTCCAGCCGCCTGACGCGCAGCCTCGTTGCGGAGCCTGCGCGCGTCGTTCACGAGCCATGCACCGAGCGCGAGCACGAGCACGGCGGCGAGGATCAGGACGAGCCAGACATCCGCCGTGGCGCCCAGCACCACGACCAGGATCACGCCGGCTCCGATCCCGAACAGGAGCGGCGGCTTGTCCTTGAGCCCCTTCACGACGTCGGGCATGACCCCGACGAGCGACTGCCCGGGTGATCCGGCGGATCCAGATGATTCAGAGGACGCCGGTGTACCGCTGCCTTCCGTCATTGCTACCCCCTGTTTGACGGAATCCCCCGACGGCGGGCCGCACGCATCGTCGGCTTGCAGCCATTATTGGGCGTCCCGTCGGCTCTGTAAAGGAACCCGCGGGTGACTCAGGGAGGTTGAATCGCCCAGTGCTGTCCCGTCGCACCCGAAACGCGCCCGAGCAGGGGCGGCCCGCCCACGATCGGCCCGACGTCTTCCTCTCCTACTCCCGTGTGGACAAGGATTTCGCCGAGGGCCGGCTGACGAAGGCGCTCGACGAGCACGGCAAGGACGTCTGGATCGACGTCGAGGACATCCGCGGCGGCGCCGCCGACTGGCGCGCGACCGTGTACGCCGGGATCGAGTCCGCCAAGGTCGTCGTGTTCGTCCTCACGCCCGAGTCGCTGGCGTCGACCGTCTGCAGCGAGGAGCTCGCGGAGGCGGAGAGGCTGAACAAGCGGGTCGTGCCGGTGCTGCACCGGTCGGTCAAGGACCTGCCGATACCGGAGGCGCTCTCCAGGCCGAACTGGGTCTACCTCCGTCCGGAGGACGACTTCGAGGCCAGCGTCGAGAAGCTGATCGCCGCGATCGAGCTCGACGAGCCCTGGGTCGAGCAGCATGCGCGGCTCACCCAGCGCACAGGCGAGTGGCTGCGCCACGACCGGAACGGCAGCTACCTGCTCCGCGGCAGCGACCTGCGCGACGCCGAGCAGTGGCTCGACGACCAGGCCGGCCACGACGAGGCGCCGACCGTCGACCAGATCACCTACATCACCGCCAGCCGGCGTGCGGCGACACGCCGGCTCCGCGGGTTGCTCGCCGGCGTCGGCGTTGCCCTCCTGATCACAGCCGCGCTGGCGATCGCGGCGGTCATCCAGCGCCAGCGGGCGATCGACCGCGAGAAGACGGCCCGCGCCCAGGCGCGCGCGGCCCAGTCGATCGCCGCGCTGTCGCGGGATCCCGAGGAGAGCGTCCGCGACGCGCTCGCCGCGGTCGAGATCCGGCCGAACCTGCCCGAGGCGATCTACGCCCTGCGACGCGCGGTTTCCGCTGCCGGCTGGACGTCGATCCTCCGGCTTCCGGACGCACGCGACGTGAGGCTGCTGGACGTCGAGTTCTCCGACGACGGCCGGCGGGTCGCGACGGGCAGCTCGGACGGCAGAGCGGCTGTCTGGAACACGCGGACCGGCCGCCTGGTCACCGTCGCCCGCCCCGGCGGCGCCGTCAACACCGTCCAGTTCAGCCCGGACGGCGGCCGACTGCTGACCGCTTCGACCGGCGGGGTCGCCGCGACCTGGAACAGCTCGACCGGGAAGCTGCTGCGCACGTTCGACACCAGATCGGAGATCGCGTGGTCGGCGACCTGGGGCGACGACGGACGGCGCATCCTGACCGCCGGCTCGAAGGGCGGCGATCTCTGGGACGCCGCAACCGGGCGCCGCCTCCGGCATCTCGAGAGCACCAACACCGCAAGCCAGGGCCAGGGGGCGATCAAGATGAGCCTCGACGGGCGACGTGCCCTGACCGCTGCCGCGAACGGGGACGCCTGGCTGTGGAATCTGCGCACGGGCGCGCGGACGCCTCTCCGGACCGCGTTCCAGGGCTACCCGCTCGGTCTCTCGCTGCTCAGCGACGACGGGCGCCGGTTCGCCACGTTCCAGCAGGGTGGCCCGTTCTGCGTCTGGGACGATGGCCGGACGAAGCCGCGGCTGTGCATCAAGGGCACGTCGTCGACCGACGCCGACCTCAGCCGTGACGGCCGGCGCGTCCTCCGGGCGGATGCAAAGGGCATCGTCTCCGTCTGGGACGTCGCCGGCGCCGATCCACGGCCCATCGCGCGCCTCCCGAACGGCGGGTCCGTGAGCACCGCCCAGTTCTCCCGCGACGGCAGGTACGTCGTCACGGGCAGCGACGACGGGTTCGCCCGCATCTGGCAGGTGAAGCCGACGCGGCTGGTCGCCCTCCTGCGTGGGCACACGCGCGGCGTCCAGAGAGCGAGGTTCAGCCCGGATGGCAGCGTGGTCGCGACCGTCTCGGACGACGGGAGCGGGCGCCTGTGGCCCGCCCAGCCGAACACCCCGGACGACCCGGCCTGGCAGAGCGCCGAGAGCACGTCGTTTGGCCCGAACTCGCGCGACGTCCTCGTCGTGCGCGGCAGGCGCCGGGCGATCTGGAACACGCGCACGGGGGACGTCGTCGACCTCGACGAGGGCGGCATCCGGATGCAGGGCTTCGTCCAGTGGCCTTGTGGTCACGCTGCCGGGTGCTCGCCCTGGAGCCCGAAGGGCCGTCTCGTCGCCGGGGCCAACGCCAGGGGAGGCGCCGTCATCTGGGACCCGCGTACGGGCCACGTCGTTCGGCGCTTCGGCCGCGAGACCCGCACTGTGGCCGAGGCGGCGTTCAGCCCCGACGGGCGCGAGCTGGTCGTCGTCGACACGAACCGGCCGGCGGCGCAGATCTGGGACGTCCGGACGGCGAAACGCGTGGGAGCACCGATGCCGAAGGCGAGCCGGGACGCCTTCCCTCTCTCGGCCGCGCAGTTTCTCTCGAACCCGCCGCGCATCCTCACCGTGGACGTCCTCGGCACGGTGCGCGTCTCCGATCCGACCACCCGGACGAGCGCCACCCTGCCCGGAGCCGCCTTCCCCGCGGCGGTGAGCGCGACGGCCGACGGCCGGATCGCGCTCGGGACGCAAGAGGGCCTGCTGCGATTCTTCCCGGCGAACGGCCGCCCCGCGCCGCCGAAGAAGGTGACGGACAAGGGCGTGAGCAGCCTCGAGTTCAGCCCGGCCGGCGGCGCGATCGCCCTCGGCGGTCAGGCCGGGACGGCGAGCATCTGGCGAACGCGCACGCTCACCGGGACGGTGCTGCGGGCGTTCGGCGGCCAGATCACGGGTACGACCTTCAGCCCGGGAGGAGACTTCGTCCTGGTCACCTCCGAATCGACGGCGCGGCTCTGGGACCGGTCGCTGCGCAGGGTGATCGCCGAGCTCCCGGGCACCGGCGACGTTCGGGGAGAGTTCAGCCCCGACGGAACCCGGATCGTGATCGCCGGAGCGAAACGGCTCGAGGTTCTGCCCTGCATCCCCTGCCTTCCGCAGCAGAGGCTCGAGGAGAAGGCGCGCTCGCTTCTCCCCGCACGTTGATCAGCTCTTGCGGAACACCGCCTGGATGCGGTTGGTGCTCGAGAGCGGAACGATCTGGATCCTCGAGGGGATGCCGTTGCTCCACCGCAGGAATCGGCTCGACGGCGCAGCAGTCAACCGCACCTGGTCGTAGCGATCGAGCCCGGAGATCGTGCAGCGGGTGCCGCAGTCCAGGGTCCCGGCGCCGTTGATCACCGTGCCGGTCACCTTTCCGCGGCCGGCCACCACGACGACGATGCCCGATCCGAGCGGCGGCGGTATCTCACCGGCCTGCGCGTAGCCCGCACCGACGTCCTCGTTGTTGCCGAGTCGCAGCTTGCAGGTGTCGGCGTCGAGCAGACCGCCCTTGTTTCCGTCGCAGGATCCGACCCAGAAGAATCCCGGCGCCCTGAACTCGCGCTTCAAGGTGATCGTCGTCCCGGACTTGAACTCGCACTTGTCGCCGTCGTTCAGCGAGCAGGTGTTCAGCGGCCTGGGCGAGACGGAGATCAATCCGAACGGATGGTCCTCGGGGATGAAGAGATGCACCGTGACCGGGTTGAACCTGGCGGCGACGTAGCGCGGCGCACCGGATCGGATGACGAGCTGGCACGTGGTCGACTTGGCCGAGCATCCGAAGTCGCTCCACCCGACGAACGTGTGGCCGTCGTCGGGCACGGCAGTGAGCGTCACGCGCGTGCCGGACTCGTAGTGCTGGATGCAGTCGTCGGAGGACGACTCGTACTGCTGCGCGTCGGTCTTGCACTCGGCGCTCTCGGCGTTCTCGGCCGGGGAAACCGTGAGCGTCCCGGGTCCGGCCGTCACCAGCTGAAGCTCGGCGTTGAGCACGCCTCTGGACAGAGGCCCCTTGGAGGGGGCCGACGCCGCCACGAGACCAACCGCGACCACGGCACCGGTGACACTGACGGCGAGGCGCTTCGACCATTTGGCGCGCGCGCTCACTTGGGCTCGAGGAGCTTGGCAAACCCTGACACAGGCGTCAAGGAATCGAGGAACACGACCCCCCGATCTCTGGGAGAATCGCCGCATGCCCCCGGACGACGTGACGCTCGAGCGGCTCGAAGACCAGATCCGCTGGTACGACAAGAAGAGCTCCGACAACCAGCGCCGTTTCAAGCTCCTGAAGGCGCTGCAGCTGCTGGCGGCAGCGGCCATCCCCGTCGTGGCGACGATCGATCTCCACGCCGCCGTCGCAGCCACGCTCGGCGGGCTGGTCGTCGTCGTCGAGGGCTTCGTCCAGCTCAACCAGTACCAGCAGAACTGGACCTCGTACCGCTCGACCTGCGAGGCGCTGAAGCACGAGAAGTACCTCTTCCTGGCGCACGCCGGGCCGTACGCGGGTGCGACGGACGGCGGTGTGCCCCTGCTCGCCGACCGGATCGAAGGTCTGATCTCCCAGGAGCACGCCAAGTGGGTGTCCGCCCGCGAGGAGAGCGGGCGCAAGGGCGGCGACCAGCCGCAATCCGGCTAGAGCGCCCGGCAACAGCTCGCCGGCCGCCGGGACGGTTGACGACACCCTCGTGCGCTGATTTAGTCCGACTCGCCCAGGCTGGAAGGGGGAACGTGCCGCTGTTCGACAGCACGGCCGAACGGCTCGACCGCCGCTACGGCTGGGACAAGCTGCCCAGGCCGATCGCGATGCTCGTCCTGATCGGGCTCCGCAACATCCTCCGCAAGAAGAACCTCCACGACACGGGCCGCGGCCCGCTCGACGTCCCGGACGTCTCCGTTCATCCGCGCTACCGGAGCGCCCGCACGCTCGACGGCACGTACAACAACCTCGACGACCCGCTGATGGGGTCGCTGGGCAGCCGCTTCGGCCGCAACGTCCCGCTGGAGGCGACCTTCCCCGAGCGGGACCCGCTCGAGCCGAACCCGCGGCTCGTCAGCCGGGAGCTCCTGACGCGGAAGGAGTTCATCCCTGCGACGACGATCAACCTGCTCGCCGGCGCCTGGATCCAGTTCGAGGTGCATGACTGGTTCAGCCACGGCAAGAACGAGACCGAGAACCCGTGGCTCGTCCCGCTGGACGATGACGATCCGTGGCCCGAGAAGCCGATGCAGATCGCGCGCACGCGGCCCGACCCATCGAGCGACGGCGACGGGCCTCCGACCTTCGTCACCGACGACACGCACTGGTGGGACGCCTCCCAGATCTACGGCCGCGATCCGGCCTTCGCCGCGGCGATCCGCAGCGGCGAGCACGGCAAGCTCACGCTCGATGCCGACGGCCTGGTCCCGGAGTCGGTCGAGGCGCACGTCGACCTCACCGGCGTCGCCGGCAACTTCTGGGTCGGCCTCGCACTCCTCCACTCCGTTTTCATGCGCGAGCACAACGCAGTCTGCGACCGCCTCCACGCGGCGCACCCGGACCTGTCCGACGACGAGCTCTACGACAAGGCGCGCCTGGTCGTCGCCGCCCTGATGGCGAAGATCCACACGACCGAGTGGACGCCGGCGATAATCGCCCACCCGACCACCGTGACGGCACTGCGGGCGAACTGGTGGGGGCTCGAGGGCGAGCGCCTCGACAAGCTGATCGGACGGCGCACCTCGAACGAGGTGATCCGCGGCATCCCCGGCTCACCGACCGCGCTGCACGGCGTCCCGTACCAGCTGACCGAGGAGTTCGTCGCCGTCTACCGCATGCATCCGCTCATCCCTGACGAGTACGTCTTCCGCTCGCTGGACGGGAACCGCCTCCTGCAGGAGCGGACGCTGCCGGAGCTGGGCGTCCTCCACGTTCGCGAGCGCTTCACCGAGATGTCGATGGCCGACGCGCTCTACTCGTTCGGCATCTCCCATCCCGGCGCGATCACGCTGCACAACTACCCTCGCTTCCTGCAGCACTTCGATCGTCCCGACGGCTCGCTCATCGACCTCGCCTCGATCGACGTCCTGCGCGTACGCGAGCGGGGCGTCCCGCGATACAACGAGTTCCGGCGGCTCCTCCACCTGAAGGCCTACGACACCTTCGAGGAGATGGCCGACACCCCGGAGCACGCGGAAGACCTGCGCCGGATCTACAGCGACCCGGAGGAGGTCGACACGATGATCGGCATGTACGCCGAACCGAAGCCGAAGGGCTTCGGATTCAGCGACACCGCCTTCCGGATCTTCATCCTGATGGCGTCGCGCCGGATCGAGGCCGACCGCTTTTTCACGCGCGACTACCGGCCGGAGGTCTACACCGCGGAGGGGATCGACTGGGTCGAGTCCAACTCGATGCGGACGCTGCTCCTCCGCCACTTCCCCGAGCTCACACCGGCGCTCGACGGTGTCGAGAACCCGTTCGCCCCCTGGAACGTGGTTGGCTCGGACACCTCCGCGTGAGAACCAGGGCCGCTGCGGCCGTCACGGCCCGTTGCTCCGGGAGGTAGCCCGTGAGCCCGGCTGCAACGACCACGAACCGGGGCGAGATCCGCTACATCCTCCTGACCCAGTGCCTGCAGAACGACTTCTTCG
>DATLUW010001017.1:0-2673 GCA_035577825.1 Actinomycetota bacterium
GCATCCGGTGGTCGCGATTCTCGTCCCGGCTCCCGGGCTCCCGTTACCGGGGTGCGCATTCTGCCCATGCGGGCGCCCTCCAGTCGAACCTGTTCGCGCACGGTGGAATCATTCGAACGCGACCTCGAGCCACCCCTGGTCGACGCGGACCGTGTAGATCGCGATGGGGTCCTCGGCCGGGCCGTGCAGCGGCTCCCCGCTCTCGAGGTCGAACTTGCTCCCGTCGTCCGGGCACACGACCGCCTCGCCGTCCTCGATGGTTCCCTCGGCCAGCTGACAGCCCTCGACCGTGCACTCCCCGGCGAACGCGTGGAACCGCCCGTCCACGCACGCCACCGCCAGCCGGACGTTCGGCAGGTCGAACTCCCGCATCTCCCCGTCCGGCACGCTCGCCGCCGCCCCGATCCGCACGAACTCCATCGCCCCGAGTCTTCCACACGGCGGGCCCTTGACCCCCGCGATCGAACGCGAACAGACTGCCGGGTGTGAGCCCGCCGACGCGCCGTTCGTGGCTCCCCGCCGTGTTCGTTCTCGCGCTCACCGCGGCCGCGTGCTCGTCCGGCACCGTGATGCGCGCCGACCTCCGATCGGCCTCGCTCGATCCGGGGGAACCGGCCCTGCGGTCGGCGCCCGGCGGGATGATCGCATTCGCACGGTCGAATCCGAGCGGGATCTGGCTGATGCTGCCCGACGGCTCGAGCCAGGTGCGCGTGGCCTCGGTCCCCGGCTCGCGGCAGCCGGCGTGGTCGCCCGACGGAACGCACCTCGTGTTCACCGCCGCCGGCGACGACGACGGCTCGGACCTGTGGACGCTCGACCTGAGCGAAGCGGGGGCGAGTCCGGTCCAGCTCACCCACGGCCGGCACGCCGAACACCCCTCGTGGTCGCCCGGGGGCGACCGCATCGTGTTCGACTCGACCGCCGACGGGTACCTGTGGCTGGTCCGGACGGACGGGACGGGGCTCACCCGGCTCACGGCGGGCAACCACCGCGACGTCTCGCCCGTCTGGTCGCCGGACGCGACGCACGTCGCGTTCATCCGCTCCAGCGCCACGCGAACACAGGAGCTGCACGTGATCCTCGTGGACCGGGGCGACGTGTACCGCGACCATCCCGTCCAGTTCCGAACCTCACCGGTCTGGAGCGGCGACCTCAGGCTGGTCGCTGTCCTCGGCCGCGGCGCGAAGCGCCATGTGGAGTACGGCTCGGACCCACCGGCTCCGTCGTGGAACCCCATGTTCCTCCGCGCGGGAACGCAGCTCGCCTTCCTCACCACGACGGCGACGGGAGGAACCGCGCTCGAGGTTGTCGGCCCGCCTGCCCCGAGGACGCAGCGGCTGCCCGAGCCCCGGGTGCTCGACCCGGCGGTCGACGGGTTCGACCTCGCGTGGCAGCCGTCCGGCCGGTGCCTCAATCGGGACCTTCCCGGTCGTGTGACCTGCGCCGAGGCGATCCGGAAGGCGCGGGCCGGACTGTACGAACCACCCGCGCCGCCCGTGACCACGTGGGCGCTCCGCCTCCCCCGGTCGGGCGACTGGCTGGTCCGGTTCGAGGGCTACACGAACGAGCCCCACTCGCAGCCGTTCCCGCCGAAGTACCCGTGCGAGTCCGGCGCGACGGACGTCTACGTCGACGCCCTGACCGGGAAGCCGGATGGCGGTCCGTTCACCGGCTGGGACGTCCCCTGCCCACCGGGTTGAGCGTCAGCTCGGCTTCTCGGCGTGGCCGCCGAACTGCTTGCGCATGGCCGACAGGACCTTGTTCGCGAAGTCGTCGAGGTCGCGCGAGGCGAACCGGCTGTACAGCGCGGTGGTGAGCACCGGCGTCGGGACGCCCTCGTCGATCGCCGCGATCGCCGTCCACCGGCCCTCGCCCGAGTCGCTCACCCGGCCGGAGAACTCGTGGAGGTCGGGCGACTCGACGAGCGCGGCAGCCGTCAGGTCGAGCAGCCACGAGCCGACCACGCTCCCCCGCCGCCACACCTCGGCGACGGCCGTCGTGTCGATGTCGTACTGGTAGAACTCGGGCTGCTCGAGGGGCGCGGTCTCGGCGTCCTGCTCGCGGGTGGCCTTCCCGGCGTTCGCGTTGTTGAGGATGTTCAGCCCCTCCGCGTAGGCGGCCATGATCCCGTACTCGATCCCGTTGTGGACCATCTTCACGAAGTGGCCGGCCCCGACCGGGCCGCAGTGGAGGTAGCCGTGCTCGGCGGCGGTCGGATCGCCCTCGCGGCCGGGGGTGCGCTCGGCGCTCCCGACGCCCGGCGCGATGGAGGCGAAGAGCGGCTCCAGGCGCTCGAACACCTGATCCTCGGCGCCGATCATCAGGCAGAACCCGCGCTCGAGGCCGAACACCCCGCCGCTCGTGCCGACGTCCACGTAGTGGATGCCCTTGTCCGCGAGCTCCTTCGACCGGCGGATGTCGTCGCGGTAGTACGTGTTCCCGCCGTCGATGATCACGTCGTCGGCCTCCAGCCGCTCGGCCAGCGCGGCGACCGTCTTCTCGGTGATCTCACCGGCCGGCACCATGACCCACACGGCGCGGGGCGTGTCGAGCGCCTGCACGAACTCGTCGAGGGTCTCCGCCCCGGTGGCGCCCTCCGACGCGAGCTGGTGCACCGCGTCCGGGCTGACGTCGTAGGCGACCATGCGGTGCCCGTCGCGCATGAGCCGGCGG
>DATLUW010001018.1:0-3262 GCA_035577825.1 Actinomycetota bacterium
ACCATCAACCGGATCCTCGACATGTTCCCGGCGCAGCAGCAGCGGCAGGTCCGCGTGTCCCTCGCGTCGGGCCTGCGCGGGATCCTGTCGCAGCGCCTCCTGCCCCGGGCGAACGGCCGCGGGCGGGTTCCGGCGGTGGAGGTGCTCGTGAGCACCGGCCGGGTGCAGGAACGGATCATGAAGCCCGAGTCGACGTTCGAGATCACCGACGTCATGGCCGAGGGCGAGTTCTACGGCATGCAGACGTTCGACCAGGCGCTGGTGCGGCTGGTGATGGACGGGCTGGTCCGCGAGGAGGACGCCATGGACGCGTCCTCGAACGCGCACGACTTCTCCCTCGCGCTCAAGGGCGCGCGCATGCGCGCGGACGTCGAGCGGGCCCGCGCCGAGGCCGATGCGACGGCTGCTGGCACGGAGTCGCGGGTCCCGGACCCGCGGTTCGGCTAAGCCGCGTCGTCGAGCGCGGCCGCCCGCCGCGTCGCCGCCACCTCGAACGGATGCCGGCGGTAGCCGTATCCCAGGAACAGCAGCCCGTACACCGGCAGGAACAGCGGCCCCCACTGGCAGTACTGGCGGACGTGCTGGCGTTCGTGATCGAACAGCTGCCCCTCGATCCGCTCCGCGCCGATCATGACGAATCCGAACGTCTGCGCGGCGTACCCGAAGCGCCTGACGACGAGCGACCACCCGCGGGCGTGGAGATCGAACAGGAGCACGCCTCGGTGCAGGCGCGGGCGCTGGAACGTGCAGGCGCCGAGCAGCAGGCCGATGAGCGTGTTCGGCAGCGTCCACAGGAACCCGAGCGCGGTGAGCACGGCGCTTGGCAGGGTACGCGGGTCGGTTCCGGCTCGGAGGATGCGGACGGTCCTTCCGGCCGCGGATCACCGACGCGGATCGATCGAGAGCCCCCGCTCCCGGGCACCACGCGGGGCCCGGCCGAGGCTTGCGCCGCCCGCCCAGCGGAGCGGGGCTCTCCGATTCGTGCCGTGCTCGTGCGCTCCCGCCGCGGTCCTCCGCTCCCGGAGCGCCGCGGCGACCCGCGCCGTCCGTCGCGACCGGCCGGCGCGAGTGCGCGTGTCACCTATCTTGCATCGTCATTCGGCCGATTCGGCTGAACCGGAGCCGGAAATCCGGGGGGTATCCTCAGAGGCCCATGGCCGAGCCGCCCTCCGCCGGCGGGCCCTCCGGCGCCGCCTTCGTCGAAATCGACCCCCTCGCCCGGGAGCTGGGCGAACGCTTCCGCGATGCCGGGTTCGAGCTGCATCTCGTCGGCGGCGTGGTGCGCGACCAGCTGCTCGGCCGCGTTCGCGACGACTTCGACATCGACCTCACCACGTCGGCCAAGCCGCCGGAGACGGTTCGCGTGCTCCAGGGGTGGGCGGACCAGAGGTACGTGCAGGGGGCGCGGTTCGGAACCGTGGGCGCCCGGAAGGGCGAGCGGCGGTTCGAGATCACCACGTTCCGCGAGGAGATGTACCCCGAGGACGAACGCAAGCCGGCGGTGACGTTCGGGAAGGACCTGCGGACCGACCTGTCGCGGCGGGACTTCACGTTCAACGCGATGGCGGTGTCGCTGCCGGACGGGGCGTTCGAGGATCCGTTCGGGGGCGTGCGGGACCTGGCCGTTCGCAAGCTGGATACCCCACTCGAACCCGATGTGGCGTTCTCCGACGACCCGCTGCGGATGTTGCGCGCGGCGCGCTTCGTGGCGGAGCTGGGGGTGACGCCGTCCGATCGCGTGGTGGAGGCGATCGCGCGGATGCGGTCGCGGCTGGCCATCGTGTCGCGGGAGCGGGTCCAGGCCGAGCTGTCGCGCCTGCTGGTGGCGCCCGAGCCGGGCCGCGGGCTCCAGCTGCTGGTCGACACCGGGCTCGCGGAGGAGTTCCTGCCGGAGCTGCCGGCGCTCGCGCTGGAGCAGGATCCCGTGCACAAGCACAAGGACGTGCTGCGGCACACGTACGCGGTGGTGGAGGGTTGTGATGCCTCCGACCTGACGCTCCGGCTGGCCGGGCTGTTCCACGACGTCGGGAAGCCCGCGACGCGCTCGTACACCCCGGCGGGGGTGCAGTTCCATCACCACGAGGTGGTGGGTGCGCGGATGGCCGAGGCGCGACTGCGGGAGCTGCGGTACCCGTCGGCCGTCGTCGACGACGTGCGGAAGCTGATCGAGATGCACCTGCGGTTCCATGGGTACGGCGAGGGGTGGAGCGACGCCGCCGTTCGCCGGTACGTGCGGGACGCCGGGCCGCTGCTCGACCGGCTGAACCAGCTCACGCGGGCGGACGTGACGACCGCGAACCTGTTCAAGGCGAAGCAGTTCCGGGCGCTGCAGGACGACCTCGAGGAACGGATCGCGCGCCTCGCCGAGGAGGAGAACCTCGACGCGATGCGGCCGGCGCTCGACGGCAACGAGATCATGGAGCACCTCGGCCTGCCGCCGGGGCGGTTGATCGGCGAGGCCCGGGACATGCTGATGGAGGCCCGGCTGGACCAGGGGCCGATGGAGCGCGAGGAGGCGCTGGCGCTGCTCGACGACTGGGCGGCTTCCAAGGGCATCGCGCCGCCAAGAGCCGGTTCGGCCGGTCCCGAAGATTCGCCCGAGCGGTAGCCTCGTTCCTCGGCCCATGGAATCCCCGCGCACCGACCTCGATCCCGCCGTGCCCCCGCCGTCCGGCGAAGGGCAGCCCCCGGCTGTCCACACGAACGGCGACGCCGCCGGCCCCGCGGCCCCGGCTCGGCAGCCGCTGTTCGCCAACCGGAACTTCCGGCTGTTCTTCACCGGGCAGCTGATCTCGAACACCGGCACGTGGCTGCAGAACGTCGCGCAGGGCGTGCTGGTGCTCCGGCTGACGAACTCGTCGCTGATGGTCGGCGTGGCGAACGCGGCGCTGTTCGTCCCGGTGCTGCTGCTGTCGCTGTTCGGCGGGCAGCTGGCGGACCGATTCGACCGGCGGCGTTTGCTGCTCTCGACGCAGGTGCTCGCGCTGATCGCGACGGCGGTGCTCGCGGTGCTCGCCGGGACGGGGAACGCCAAGGTCGTCGTGGTGATCGTCGTCGCCGTGGTGATCGGGATCCAGTACGCGGTGTCGATCCCGGCGATGGGTGCGCTGCTGCCGGCGCTCGTCGACCGCTCGCAGCTCGGCGAGGCGATCGGGATGAACTCGGTGACCTACAACCTGGCGCGGGTGGTCGGGCCGGTGATCGCGACGGTGACGATCGCGGCGGTCGGGTTCGGGTGGGCGTTCGCGCTGAACTCGCTGTC
>DATLUW010001019.1:0-4962 GCA_035577825.1 Actinomycetota bacterium
GCCGCGGGCAGGTGCTCGACGTAGCGCTGGAAGTACCACTGGGTGCGCTGGCGCTCGGTGGGCACGGGCAGCGCGACGATCCGGGCGATCCGGGGGTTGAGGTGCTCCGTGATCCGCTTGATCACGCCGCCCTTCCCGGCGGCGTCGCGGCCCTCGAAGATCACGACGACCCGGGCGCCCGAGTCGCGGATCCACTCGGTCATCTTCACGAGCTCCTCCTGCAGGCGCAGGAGCTCGGCTTCGTAGACCTTCCTTCGAATGCGGTGCTCGGTGACGTCGCTCATGGCTGATCGACTCCTATCCGGGCTCGGCCTCGTGGCCGGGGGCGGTCAGCATGAGGCCCTCATAGGCCTCGAGCACCGTGAGGCGCCCGGAGACCACGCCCTCGATGCGCGAGCAGATCGGGAGCTCGACGCCGTGCTGCTTCGCGAGCTCCATCACCAGCCCGGCCGTCTTCACGCCCTCCGCCACCATGGTCATGTTCGAAAGGATCTCGTCGAGCGGGACGCCCTGGCCGAGCTGCTCGCCGACGTGCCGGTTCCGGCTGTGCGGGCTGATGCACGTCACCATGAGGTCGCCCATCCCGGCCAGGCCGGCGAACGTCATCGGGTCGCCGCCCATCGCGACGCCGAGGCGGGTGAGCTCCGAGAGGCCCCGCGTGATGACCATCGAGCGCGTGTTGTCGCCGACGCCGAGGCCCTGCGCCATTCCCGAGGCGATCGCGACCACGTTCTTCAGGGCGCCGCCGACCTCGCAGCCGACGACGTCGTGGTTCGTGTAGATGCGGAAGAGTCCGCGGCGCAGGACCCCCTGCAGCGCGCTCGCGACGCTGAGATCCTCGGTCGCCACCACGCTGGCGGCCGCGAAGCCGGCCATGATCTCCTTCGCGATGTTCGGTCCGGTGAGGGCCGCCGCCGGCCGCCCCGGGAGCACGTCCTTCACGACCTGCGTCATCCGCAGGTGCGTCCCGCGTTCGAACCCCTTGGTCAGACTGACGACCGGGATCCACGGCCGGACGTGTGGCGCCGCCTGCTCGAGCACCTCCCGGAAGCTGCTCGACGGGATGCCGACCACCAGCACGTCGGCGTCGGCCACCGCCTCCTCGAGGTCCGCGGTCGCCCGGAGGTCATCCGGCAGGGTGAACCCGGCGAGGTAGCGGGAGTTCTCGTGGCGCTGGTTGATGCCGAGGACGTCGTCCTCGTTGCGGGCCCACAGCACGGTCGGGTTGCGGTGCGCGGCGATCGTGGCGACGGTCGTCCCCCACGACCCCGCGCCCAGCACCGTGATGTTCACCCGCGGACCACCCCCGTTCGCGCAGCCGTTGCCGCGAAGGCTACCCCGTGGGAGGCATCGGGTTGACCCGCGGCAGGCGGGGGAGTGGACTGGCGGCGTGTTCGAGTCGCTCGACTATCTGTACGTCCCGAGCGCGGACGTCGCCGCGGACACCGCGTGGTTCCGCGACGTGCTGGGCGCCGAGGTGGTCTTCGCGATCGAGGGGATGGGCGCTCACGTCTCGGCGCTCCGCGTGACCGAGGGCCCGCCGATGCTGCTGCTCACCGACCACCTCCAGGGGGACCACACGGTCTTCGTGTACCGCGTGGCGAACCTGGCGGCTGCGCTCCGCGAACTCGAGGGCCGGGGCTGGCAGCGCGAGGGGACGTTCGAGATCCCCCAGGGGCCGGTGTGCTCGTTCGCGACGCCGGGCGGCCAGCGCATCGCGGTCTACGAGCTCACCCGGCCGGGCGTTGCCGAGGGCTTCGAGGGGCGGTTCGACTTCTGAACAGCGGCCGGCATTGCCGGGAAATTCGCGAACCCGAGGCGTAGCATCACGCGCGGTCCCGGCCGGTCGACCTCGGCGGGGGGGCGGGGAGGAGTGGGTCATGGCGATCGTTCGTCGTCGGCTCTTCGCAGTTCGGATCGCGCTGGTGGTCGCGCTGGGCGCGTCGGTGTCGGGGCTGCTGGCTGCGCCGGCGTCGGCAACGAACGCCGACCTCGATCCCACGTTCGGGAACGGCGGGCAGGTGACGACCGGGTTCGCGGGGTCGGCCGGCGCGGTCGACCTCGCCAGGCAGGGGAACCGGATCCTGGTCCTCGGGTCCGTCCGGCCGAGCGCAGGTGGCGAGGACATCGCGATCGCCCGGTATCAGTCGAACGGGCACCCGGACACCGCGTTCGGCGACGGCGGCAAGGTCGTCGTCGGGTTCCCGGGCGGCGAGATCGACGCGAGGTCGCTGCTGGCGCTGCCGAGCGGGAAGTTCTACGTCGGCGGGACGTTCACCGCGAACGGCTTCGGGCACTCGACGTTCGCGCTGGCGAGATTCCTCCGGGGCGGCGGGCTGGACACGTCCTTCGGCGACGGCGGCCGGGTCGTCGCAGACCTCGGGCAGGGGGACTTCTTCCTCGCGGACCTCGTTCGCCAGGCGAACGGCAAGCTCGTCGCGGGCGGCAACGGATCCCCCGCCCCCGGGTCCCTGGCGACGTCGTTCGGCCTGGCCCGGTTCGGAGCGAACGGGTCGGTCGACCGGTCGTACGGCAACGACGGCCACGTGGTCACCCAGTTCCACGTCGGCAGCGGTGACCAGCCCTTCGCGTACCTGCACGGCCTTGCGGTCGACACGAGCAACCGGGTGGTCGCCGTCGGGGCAGCGTCCTCGGACATCTGCACCTTCCGGTGGGCGCTCGCGCGCTACCTGCCGAACGGGTCGCTCGATCCGTCGTTCGGCGGCGACGGGCGAGTCGTGACGAAGTTCCAGAACCACTCGGAGGCGTGGGCCGTGGAGTTCGGCGACGACAACCGGCTCACGGTGGCCGGGTCGAACCAGTTCGAGGGCTGCGGCGGCTCGGCGCCGCCGGCGACGGGGAACGCCGCGCTGGCGCGGTACCTGCCGACCGGTGCGCTGGACCACACGTTCGGCGGGGACGGGAAGGTGACGACGACCTTCCTCGGGTCGAAGGACGCGGATGCCTCGTACTCCGCGATGACGCTCGAGGAGGGCGGCCAGATCGCGGCGACCGGATCGGCGTACGACCAGTCCGGCCACCTGAACGTGATCGTCGGGTTGTACCTGCGGAACGGCAACCCGAACACCGCCTTCTCGGGCGACGGCAAGGCGAGCGCCGGCGGCCCCGGCCAGGACGCTCTCGGCCTCGCGCTGTACGAGGACATCGATGGCCGCCCGGTCGTGGCCGGTCGCTCCCTCCCCGAGACGGGGGCCGACCGGTTCCTCGTGGAGCGGTTCAAAGCGTCATCCTGAGCGGGGATGAAACCGGATCGGCGCGCGTCGCCCGTGGAGGCGGCGAGGCACCTCGGCGACCTGGCGTCGTTCGCCGTGCGGCGGCGATCGATCGAACGGGCGGACGCGCAGGCGCTGGCCGAGCTCGAACGCCGGACGGTCCAGCTGCCGGCCGGGCTCGAGGTCGAGTGGCTCGGCGTGGCCGGGTTCCGGCTCACCTATGAGGGCTCGTCGCTGATCGTGGACCCGTACCTCTCGCGCATCCCGCTCCGGCGGTTCCTCCGGCGCGAGCCCGCGCTGCCCGATCCCGCATTGGTCGAACGGGTGCTTGGTGACGCCGGTGAGGTCGTCGGCGTGGTGGCCGGGCACACGCACTTCGACCACGCGATCGACGTGCCGGCCGTGGCCGAGCGCCTCGGCTGCCCGGCGTTCGGCTCGCGGTCGCTCGTCCGGCTGATGGCGGCGCACGGGCTCGAGGACCGGGCCGCCCTGGTCGAGGCCGGAGAGCGGCGCGAGCTGGGGCCGTTCGCGGTGACGTTCGTGCCGAGCCGGCACTCGAGGATCGTGCTCGGCCGGCGGGTGCCGATGGACGGCGACATCGACGTGCGCTCGGCGGCCGGCCTCAGCGCCCGGGCGTACCGCTGCGGGCAGGTGTGGGCGCTCCTCATCGAGGTGGCGGGCGCCCGGCTGTACCACCAGGGGAGCGCGGACCTCGTCGACGACGAGGTGCCGGGGGGCGGCGTCGACCTGTTCCTCGCGGGGATCGCCGGGCGCGAGTTCACGCCGGACTACTGGGGCCGGATCCTGCCGCGCCTCGATCCCGCCCAGGTCGTGATCAGCCACCACGACGACTTCTTCGCGGGGCTCGGCGAGCCGTTCGGCTTCGTCCCGAACGTCCGGGTGGCGGCCGTGCCGGACGAGGTTGCCGGCGTCGCCCGGGACGTCGTGGTGGCCGCCCTGCCCAGGATCGTCCCGACCTGAGTGGGTATGCCGCCGCCGAACCGGGTCTCCTGGACGAAATGTCGACTCGGGCGCCGAATCCGCCATGTGTCCGTTGCTGACACGCCGGGAAGGCGCACCCGGCGGAAGTTCACTATCCGGACGGGAGCATCCTCAAGCCGTTGCGCCCGGGTGTACAATCCGCGCAGACGTCCGGACCGCAAGGTCCGGACCTGACGGCGGCGCGACGCGGGCACGCGCCGCCGTCCCTTTTTCCCGGGTTCCCCCCGAGGGCGCGCGAGGCTAGCATCTCGGCCATGACGGCCGACCTCGCGATCGGCACGCGCGTCCTCGGGTACCGGGTCGACGCCCTCCTGGGGCGGGGGGGCCAGGGGACCGTCTACCAGGCCGAGCACATCCTGCTCACCCGCAAGGTCGCGCTCAAGGTGCTCCTCCCGGAGCTCGCGGCCGACGACGGGTTCCGGCGGCGGTTCACCCAGGAGGCGAGGCTGGCGGCCTCGCTCGACCACCCGAACATCCTCGACGTCTACGACTTCGGCGACGTGGACGGGATGCTGTTCCTCGCGGTGAAGTTCGTGAACGGGGACGACCTCGGGACGCTGATCCACGACGAGGGCGGGCTCGCCCCCGATCGGGCGGTGCGGCTGCTCTCGGGGGTCGCCGACGGGCTCGACACGGCGCACCGCGCCGGGCTCGTCCACCGCGACGTGAAGCCGGGCAACGTGCTGATCGAACGCCGGCCCGAGGACCGGGAGCACGCGTATCTCAG
>DATLUW010001020.1:0-2790 GCA_035577825.1 Actinomycetota bacterium
CCTGGTTGAACACGTTGACGCCGGTGACGTCGGTGGGGAGCAGGTCGGGCGTGAACTGGATCCGGCGGAACGAACAGTCGATCGAACGGGCGAGAGCCTTGGCGAGCAGCGTCTTGCCGACGCCGGGGACGTCCTCGATCAGGAGGTGTCCCTCGGCCACGAGGGCGACGAGGGCCAGGCGGACCTCGCGGGTCTTGCCCTGGACCACCTTCTCGATGTTGTCCTGGATGGACCGGAAGCCGGACTCGAACGCCTCCCAGTCCTGCTGCCCCTCGCGCGCTTCCACACCAGTCTCCAAGCGGTCGCTCTCGGCCATCTTACCGGCTCCCCTTTCCAGCACTTGCGCTCGACGGCTGCGCCGGGGGCGTGGTGCGCGACGCCCCCGGCGAGCAATACGCAGCGCCGGGGCCTCCGGGTTTCCCCGGTGCCCGGGCGAATCGCTGTTGGACGCACCCCGGGCCCGTTTCGTGCCCGGGAGTTGCGAGGATTCTGCTCCGGATTCGGACTGCGCGCGAGGCAGGGTCGGCCGCTGCGAGGACCGCGGGTCAGGGCCGGATCGGGCATGGCGACGCCGAGGGAGGTGGCGTCGCCGTGAGTGGAGAAGCGAAGACGGCGGCCGGCCGCGCCCGTCATTCGTCGGTACGCCCCGCGCGGCCCCTTGTTCGCTTCAAGGCGCCCTTCATGGTCGGGAACGGACCAACCGCCGTCTTCGATGCATGTAATTACACCCCTGTCATTCGATCGTCAAGCGCCTGCCGGGGGATGTTGGCGGAGGATCAGAGTCCCGGAGCCGGGCACGTGGCACCGCCCCGGAGCGCCCAGGGGCATGCCGCCGGGCGGGCGGGACCGGGCGCCCTGGCCGGGTGTTCCCCGGGAGAACCTGCAGGTCGCCGTATACTCGCAACCGTCCGGCGATGGCTCGAGCACTCGTCCTCAATGCGACCGATCAACCGCTCGCCGTGGTCCCTGCAAGGCGGGCGGTCGTTCTCGTGCTCAAGGACAAGGCAGAGGTCATCGCCAGCAACGGGGTGATCTTCCGGTCCGAACGGCTGACGCTCGCCGCCCCGTCGGTGGTTCGCTTGCGGTACTTCGTCCGGATCCCGTACCGGGCTCACGCGGCGCTCACGCGACGGGCGGTGTTCGCCCGCGACGGCTGGGTGTGCCAGTACTGCGGCCGGCCGGCCGAGAACGTCGACCACGTCGTGCCCCGTTCGAAGGGCGGGACGCACACCTGGGACAACGTCGTCGCGGCTTGCCGCCGGTGCAACTCGCGCAAGGAGAACCGCCTCCACACCGACGTCGGGTTCCGGCTGGCCCGCCAGCCGTTCGCGCCGAGCGACAGCTTCCGGCTGTCCCTGGGCCGCCCCGACCCGGAGTGGGAGCCGTACCTGGCCTGACCGGCCGGCGCTCCACGCACATGGCCATTCGCGCGCACTCGGGGAGGATCGTCGTGGTGGGCGTCGTCGTGCTCGCGGTCGGCGCGACCCTGCTCCTCGGCCTGTTCGCGAAGGGGACCCCGTCCGACGTCCCCGGTCTCGGCGGCCCGAGCTCGACGCCGACGGGGACGGTCCGGGTGACGCCGAGCTCCGGGCCCGCCGCCCGGGGCGTCTCGCAGCCGGTCGAGGTGACACTCCCGTGCGGAGTGGTCGCCGCGGTCGACTTCGACCGGTCGCTCTGGGTGCCGGCGAACGGCCGGTCGATGGCGAACGTCGCCCGCCGCCTGGTGGCTCCGGTCGACCCGGCCACCGTCACGCTGCAGGCCGAGGACTCGGCGCTGCTGCGCACCGCGTCCGGCCAGGTCGTGCTGCTCGTCCGGAGCCGCCTCGGCTCCGTCGCGAACCCCGCCTGCTGATCTGCTCCCGGGGGCCGGGTGGAGGACGCCGCCCATTCGAGCCGCTCTTTCGTCGGTGGCCCCCGGGGCGGTTTCGCGTCACAATCGTTCACAGGAAAGAACACGTTCGAACCCTTCTTTTCACTCGCCACTTGCGCTGGTGGAGTGCCAGTGGTAGAAAGTGGCGCCTGAGTGGAGGAGAAGGGGAGTGGGCGTGTCGGTCTTGCTCGGCACCCACAGCTATCAGCTGGACCAGAAGGGGCGGATCTCGCTGCCCGCGAAGTTCCGCGAGCGCCTCGAGGACGGGGCGTTCCTGACGCTCGGTCAGGACGGCTGCCTGTGGGTGTTCCCGCAGTCGGAGTTCGACCGCGTGAGCGACGAGGTGCACGCCGCGTCCCTGGGGAGCCCCGAGGGCCGGGCCTACTCCCGGATCTTCTTCGGCTCGGCCGACGACGTGAAGCCGGACGGACAGGGCCGGCTCACGATCCCGCTCCGCCTGCGCCAGCAGGCCGGCATCGAACGGGAGGCCGTCGTGATCGGTGTGCGGGACCGCATCGAGGTGTGGGACCGGACGACGTGGGAGCGGTACTCGGACCAGTTCGGCGGGGCGTACCAGACGGGCGCGATCTCGCCGGGAGGGAGGACGGCGTGAGCAGCGGGAACGGAGCCACGACCCTGCGGGCCGGCCGGCGGGCACGACGGAAGGACGGTCTGCTCCAGATGCCCGCGGCCTCGGAGCCGTCCGGCTTCGCCGACTGGCCGGACACCGTTCGGGTCGTGGGGTCGCAGCCCTCCCTGTGGTGGAGCGAGCCGCAGTCGCAGCGGGAGCCGGAGCCCGCCGAGCCCGTTCCTGCGGCGGCGCCGGGGGTGGTTCGCCTCGGTCCGGAGGCGGTCGTGGTGGGCGGCGAGCTCGCGCTGGGCCGGGAGGTCGGCCAGAGCTTCGCGCTGATGGGGCTCTT
>DATLUW010001021.1:0-2292 GCA_035577825.1 Actinomycetota bacterium
AAGGAGAGCGACCCCCACGTGCCGGCTCCCGATGTGATCCGGTGGAGCCCGCTTCCGTTCGGGTGCACGAGGGCGACTTGGCGGAAGCTGTCCGCGTCGGTGGGCGTATAGAACGCGATCCACCCTCCTCCCGGGGACCAATCCGGCTGACCCGCTTTGAGGCTCCATGGGGTGACGCGTCGGAGTCCCGTCCCATCCAGTCGCATCGTGAAGATGGCGCCGCCGCCGGTGCTCCGCCGAACACGGACGAACGCCACACGCTTGCCGGTCGGTGACCACGTCGGGCTGTCGTCCTCGTAAGGCTGCTCGACTGCGGGGTCGGCTCCTCCCTGGGTGATCTGCCGGACGTGGGTGCCGTCGGCTCGCATCACGAAGATCGCCACCAGGTTGTTCTGGCCCACCGCCGGTCCCTCGCCGCGCTGGAACACGATCTGCCTTCCATTCGGGGACCATTGTGCGAATCCGTCGGTGAGGCACGATCCCGTGCATGAGCTGTCGAGGTACGTGTGCTCGGTGCCGTTTGCTCGAATCTTGTGAATGCGCGACCGGTTGTCGTCACCCTGGGGCCAGACGTTGTAGACGATCCAGTGTCCGTTCGGGGACCAGTCCGCCTCGACCGTGACTCGTGACGGAGGCTGACGCGTGAGCCGGCGTTCCGCGGTGCCGTCGGGGTTGATCGTGAAGATCGCACCACTGGTGTGCGCGTCGTTAAAGTACCGCCGGAACGCGATCCGGCCGTTCTCCCCGGGTGCCGTCGCGCTGGCGGGCGGGGCGCTCGATAGCATCGTCACCAACGCCGCGCTGACTGCCGCCACGAAAACAATGAAGCGCTTCATGCTCAGTCCCCCTTTCGATACGGCGAGGCTCGGTCGAGCGTTCTCGGTCTGTCAGGACGCGGTGGCCCACTCCGGATCGCGCTCGTTCGTCGCCGTTCGCGTCACCTGGGTGACCCCGCTGCCGTCCGGGTTCATCGTGAACAGGTCGACTCCATAGTTGGAATGACTACTCCCGGTGGATGGACGCTGCTGGAACAGGATTCTTGTCCCGTCGGGCGAGTAGCACGGACTGCGGCTGAAGGTCTGGCTAGGGTTGAGGGTCAGCTTCGTGAGGCCGCTCCCGTTAGCGTTCACGGTCGCGATATCAAGAGTGTTCGCTTGCATCTCGAAGACGATCTTCTTGGAGTCAGGCGACCAGTTGGGATGCTCCACATCGAACTGTGCGTTGTCGGTCAACTGACGAAGGTTGCCGCCATTGATGTTGACAGTGGCGACCAAGCACGGCTGGTCCGGGAAGCAACGGGCGAACACGATGTGCTGCCCGTCGGGTGAAACCTGGGGGTCCACATCGGCCGGACCATCATCGATGGTCGTCAGAGGCTCCTTCGTCAGATCCTTCAGGCCGGTGCCGTCGGAGTTGACCATCCACAGGTCGTATCCGAAGGTGAGGCGCTGGTCACAACAACGAGTGAAGACGATGTGCTTGCCGTCAGGCGTGAAGACGGGTCCGTCGTCCAGCCCGGTGCCCGGGGGAGCCTCGAACACCTCGTGCAAACCGGTTCCATCGGCGCCCACCTGCCAGATCGCTTGTTGCCCGGTGAGGTCGGCCATGAAGATGACACTCCTGCCGTCAGGGGACCAGTTGGCGAGGAAGTGGTCGTCGTACACATCCCGCGGATAGGGCCCGGCGAGCGTCGTCTCGTTCGTGTCGTTCGAGTCGGCGGCCACGATCGTGTACATGCAGGTAGGCGTGCACGTCTCGCGCGTGAACACGATGCGGCCGTTCTTGCCCGGAACCACCGAACTGGCTGGGCCCGCACTCGCGATCAGCACGAGCAGGATCGCTCCGACAGCCGTAAGAATCGCTGGTCCACGCCTCATCGCAACCACCCACAGACACTGGTCCGCGCTGGGCCCCCGCCGCTGCGAGTCTTGGCAGCATCGTCTCGGCGACTACCTCGACGAATGATGGCCTCATTGCCACCGCCGTCCCCCGACGCCACAACGCATGGACGGCTTGCTTGAAAGCACCTCATAGCTCCCCCTTTCTCTCGCGTTCGTCCTGAGACGAGCCCACAACCGGAGCGGAGCCTCGCCCAACGGCGTCGAGGATCACTCGAGAACCCCTCGCAAAAGGCTCGACGCGCTGGTAGCACTGTTCTTCGGGAGCCCCTGGGTGCTAGCCTCGACGCCGGGTACAGGGGGATTCTTGGAGTTCCTGGTTCTCGGTCCGCTTGAGGTCCTGGACAACGGTGCCCCGCTGCCGCTCGGCGGTGCCAAGCAGCGGGCCGCGCTC
>DATLUW010001022.1:0-2126 GCA_035577825.1 Actinomycetota bacterium
CACGCCCGAGCGGGTCAAGGGGCTCGCGGTCGATGTGCTCACGCATGCGCGGGCGACCTCCTCGGCTGACGTCGCCGCGGGGCACCTGTTCGCGGGGATGGGGGACGGCACCGTGCGCTCGATCAGGCTCGGCACCGGCCACCAGGACTGGTCCTTCCAGACCGGCGGACCGGTCCGGTCGACCCCCGCGCTCGTCCGCGGCGCTCGCATCCGCGGCGCCGTTCAGGACGCCGTCGTCGTGGGGTCGGACGACGGGAGGGTCTACGCGCTCCGAGCCGACACCGGCGCCAGGCTGTGGCGGTTTCAGACCGCCGGCCCGGTCCGGTCGTCGCCGCTCGTGCTCCCGGACCTCCGTCCCGCCGGTGCGCCCTCGGGTCTCGTCGTCGTCGGGTCGAACGACGGCCATCTCTACGCGCTCTCTCTGGCGACCGGAGCGGTGGTGTGGATGGCCGATATGGGCGGGCAGGTCGTGTCCTCGCCGGTGGAATCCGAGTTGCCGACGATCGGCGCGAGCGCCGAACAGCCCCGCGCGATGCCGTTCGTCGCCGTGGGCTCGACCGACGGGACGATCCGCGCGTTCGACGCGATCACCGGCGGCCCGATCTGGTCCCGCGACCTCGGCGGCAAGGTCGTCGCCTCGCCGATGGTGCTGCCCAGCGAGAGCCTCACGGCGCCCGGCTGCGACGGGCTCATCGCTGCGTCAACCGCAGGGCGGGTGTTCGGGCTCGCCTGCGGCGACGGGCACAAACTGTGGTCGCTCGACGTCGGAGCACCCGTCGTCGGTTCGCCGGCGCTCTTCACGTGCCCCCCGACGCCCGGCGCACCCAGCTGTCGGGACGTCGTGGTCGGGACGACGGCCGGCCGGCTGTGGGCCATCGACACCGCCCATCCGACGGCCGCGGATTCGATCTGGATGGACCTCGGGTTCCCGATCCGTTCGGCCCCCGCCGTCGCGGCCGGCATCGTCTGGGTCCACACCTCGCCGACGAACCAGGGCGCCGGCACCGTGCAGGGGTGGCTCCTCGTCGCCAAACAGCGAGCCGTGCGGATCCAGCTCCCGACCGAGCCGGCGATCGCCCACCCGCCGACCGGCACCTCGTCCTCCCCTGCCGTGGCCGACGCACAGGTCCTGCTCCCGAACGTCAAGCTGTTCATCTCGAGCGACTGGCCGAGGTTCCACCACGACACAGCGAGCACCGGCTTCAACGGCTTCGAGTGGAAGCTCGGCACGAACAACGTCGCCGGCCTCCACCTGCTGTGGATGGGCCCGGAGGCGGGCTTCACCAACACCCGTTCGTCGCCCGCCGTCGCGAACGGCGTCGCCTACGTCGGCGCCGAGAACGGCAAGCTGTACGCCTTCCCCGCGTCGTGCACCAACCCGTGTTCCCCGCTGTGGACCGGGCAGACGGACGACGCCATCGTGTCGACCCCCGCTGTGGCGAACGGCGTCGTCTACGTCGGGTCCCGCGACACCAAGCTCTACGCGTTCCCCGCCTCGTGCAGCAACCCGTGCTCGCCCCTGTGGACCGGGAGCACCAAGACGGGCTTCACCAACCCCGCCCCGATCACCTCGTCGCCGGTCGTGGCGAACGGCGTCGTGTACGTCGGCGCGCTCGGGGGGAACCTCTTCGCCTTCCCCGCCTCCTGTTCGAACCCGTGCTCGTTCCTCTGGCACCACTTCGTGAACGGCGGCGTGTCCTCGTCGCCCGCGGTGGCCGGCGGCAAGGTGTTCGTCGGGGGAGTGGACGGCAGGCTGTACGCGTTCCCGACGAGCTGCTCCGACCCGTGCTCGCCGGACTGGACCTCCGCGCCCGGCGCGTCCATCGAGTCCTCGCCGGCCGTCGCGAACGGCGTGGTGTACGTGGGGAGGAACGACGGCAGGCTCCAGGCGTACCCGGCCGCGTGCTCCAGCCAATGCCAACCGCTGTGGACCGCCACCATGGCCGGCGAGATCGGCGACGGCCCCGCGGTCGCCAAGGGCGTCGTCTACGTCGGCTCGCACGGGTCCGTATCGAGCAGCTTCTCCGCGTTCCCCACCAACTGCTCCGACCCGTGCTCCCCGCTGTGGTCGGCCGACGTCGACGTCACCGACTCGCCCGCGGTTGCGAACGGTGTCGTGTACGTCG
>DATLUW010001023.1:0-15252 GCA_035577825.1 Actinomycetota bacterium
ACCGTCTCGGTGATGTCGCCAGACCCGAAGGAGAGCACCCCAGGCCGTCCGCCCCCCCGGTCTCGGGGTCGATCTCGGCGACCGGGGTCCTGCAGCGAGACATGCGCGGGCTCCTTGACGATGAGCGTGTCCTGCCGGATCCCAGACTGACAGACCTACCAGTCACCTCTCCGGATTCGTCGGCAGGAGCACGCGAAACGAAGCCCCTCCGCCCTCACGCTCCTCGACCCAGGCGTGCCCGCCGTGCAACTCGGTGAACCGCGCCACCAGCGAGAGCCCGATTCCAACGCCGGGCGAATGTGCGGCTGACGATGGTCCCTGCCTGAATGGCTCGAAGATCGCCTCCCGAAGTTCCGCGGGCACCCCAGGACCTTCGTCCTCGACCGCGATCAACGCTCCCTCCGGCGATGTGGTGAGCCGAACAAAGATCGAGGTACCGGGCGGAGTGTGGCGCAGGCAGTTGCGCAGGAGGTTGTCCACGATCCGCTCGACCTTGGGCCCGTCGACCATTGCCGTGACTTCTTCCGCCTGCACTGCCACCGAGTAGCCGTCTTTCGCATCGCACTCCTCGACGACCCGTCGGATCAGTCCGGAGAGGTCGGTGGGTTGGCGTCGGGCCTCGATGACGCCGCGGGAGAGACGGTCGAGATCCAGCAAGTCCGTCAGCAGGCGGTCGAGTTTGCGGGCGTTGGCGACGATGCGGTCCATCAGGATGCGCTCCTCGTCGCGGCTGAGCGACACCTCGTCGCGGGCCAGTGTGAGTGCGTTCCCGAGCACGACGGTCAAGGGTGTGCGCAGATCGTGCGAGACGGCCTCAAGGAACGTGTTCTTCATCGTGTCCAGGGCCTTCAGGCGCCGCATGGCCTCCTCTTTCGCCTTCCACGCCTGGGCCCGTTCCTCCTCGGCTCGCTTCCGCTCGGTGATGTCGCGAGCAACCAGTTGACCGGCAGGTCGGCCGCCGTAGGTGAGGGGCATGCCGGTGACCTCCACCTCGACCACGGTTCCATCGAGGCGCAGGAACCGCTCCTGACAGGTGGGGACCGCTTGGCGGTGCTCGGCGAGGATGCGGATGCGTTCGTGCGCCTGCTGCCGGTCATCCGGATGGACGATGTCGAGCGCGTCGAGGTCCACCAGATCTTCGGGGTATGTCGCTGCCAGCAGTTGCGCGGCCGCCGGGTTCGCGAAGACGAGGCGGCCGTCCACCTGCACCAGGATGGCATCGGGCGAGAAGTCCACGAGGGCGCGGTACTTCGCCGTCGCCTCCCGCTCGGCCTGCAACAAGTGTGCGTTCTCGATTGCCACCGCGGCGTGCGAGGCGAGGACCTCCAGCAGCTTCATGTCGTCCTGGTCGAACTGGTCCAGCCCCAGCTTGGAGAGCACGATCACTCCGGTGGTTCGTTCGCCGTATCGGAGTGGGACGGCGAGGATCGACTCATCGATCTCAGGCGTGCCCGGAACCACCACCGCGTGTGGGTCACGACCGGCGTCGGGCGTGTAGTAGGAACACCCCGACTCGGCGACGTGGCCGGTGATGCCTTCCCCCACGCGGGTGAGCAGGGCCTCGAACGTCTCACCCTGGTACTCGGTGAGCTCGCCGCGAAACGCGACGGGCATCAACGTCTCCCCGTCCGGCTGGAGCTGGAACAACCGGCAGTTGTGGTAGTCGATGAGCCCTCGGAGCTCGGCGGTGATCGCCTCTCCGATTTGCCCGGTGTCGCGGAGCCGGTTCAGGCGTGCGGCAAGGCTGTGCAGCATGTTGAGCTGGGCGACGGCCCGGGTGGGTTCGCCCGACTGAGCTGGCCTGAGAGCCCGGAGAGAATCGCGTGTCTGCACAGGTCGAGGATTCGATGGTGGCTGTTCTGGGGCCTTGTGTTTCGCCCTCACGAAGTGCATCGACCCAAACGAGGTCCATCTGAAGCCACGGTCCCAACGGGACCGCTACCGGTGTGAGGCCGTTGCACGGTCTCACTGCACGGCCGGTGCGCCGAATGTCGCACCTCCACTCCAGTTCCTCAATCGCCTTCGGTCGACCGATCAGGGCTCGTGGCGGAGGCCGGTCTGGATTCTGGACAGAGCGAAGGGCCGACCCGAAGACCGGCCCTTCGTGTCGGGTCTCGATGTCCTGCGAACCTTGCGGCCCGCCGGTCACCGTGTCCTGACAGGTGCGGACGATAGCGGGCCCCCGCTGGCCTGGGCAAGCCCGAAACCCGTTCTTGTCCCTCTTTCTGGTTCTCCTCAGCCCGTAGATGAGCCAGCTGTATCTGGGGGCCCCCTTCGCCCAGGTCGGGGGCGCCGTACCCGTGTCGGCCTCACCATCCCGCTCGATCCGACGGCCGTCCGCCCACAGCCTGAAGTTGGTTCGTGTCCGGACCCATGTCATCTGCTTCGCATGGCCGGTCATCCGCGCCGAAGAACGGTCGCCATCAACGGCACAGGAGACTCCGGAGGGAGCGAACCCACTGGAGTCTCCTGTGCTGCGGGCGGCGCTGGACTCCATCGGGAGGTGTGGCCTCCCGGGGGGAAGTTGGGGGTTGACGCCTCGTCCACGATGGGAGCCGGTCGCGCACCTCGCCAGAGGCCAACGGCCCGGCCCGCCCGGGACGTCCGGCGGCTGGTGTCCCGGAACCCAGGATTGACCCCAGAGCATCGCGTCGTCCTTCCCCGTGACAACCCGACGCTCCGGGGTCGTGAGCAAGCGTGAGCCGCCCGGGGGCGTCGCGGCGAGGGCCTATCGCCCGGGTCAACTGGGGGTCCTACGTCCTCACAGCGTCGAAGTGCCGCGGGGCGGCGCGACGATGTCGGCGGGGCATAGGCCTGCCCTTCACGGTCGGGGTCGCGAGAACCAAGTTCCTGGCCGAGGTGGCGAGCGGTGTGGCGAAGCCGGACGGGCTGCTCGTCGTGCCGACCGACGGCGAACTGGCGTTCCTCCACCCGCTGCCGGTCGAGGCGCTGTGGGGCGGGGGCCGGTAACCGCCGCGAAGCTCCGTGAGCGCCGCATCACGACCGTGGGAGAGGCCGCCGCCCGCGGCGGTCCGGCTCCCATCGAGTGGTCGAACGCCGCCGAGCCGATAAGCCAGTCCCCATTGGCCGTCCACGAGGAGGGCCGGCGGCACTGATCGCGAGGCCAATCAGGTGTCCAGGATCAACCGGTCGAGTCGTGCATCAGGTGACGCCGGATCGTCAAGCATCGCCGGAGCACGACATCTCTTGGTGGAACTGACCGGACTGTTTTCGAACCGGCAATTCGGACAACTCATCCGAGATCGGCACCCTGCGGCGGAACGGGACCCTGATCAGCGTGGATGCCGGGAGCAGGTTCGCCGGGAGTTCCGAGCGTTGCGTTCGGTGATTGTTGGTGAACCGAGGCCGTAGTCCCATTCCCGGCACATGAATCAGCAGGTCACTGCGTCGCCGGCAGCTTGCGGGGGTCATCGTCTCCGGCAGCGCTCGCATCTACCATGGGCGCATGAGCGTCTGCCGCGAGTGCGGACACGAGAACCGGGAGGAGGCCCGGTTCTGCGACGCCTGCGGCACCCCGCTCGCCGCGGGAGCAAGCGCTCCTGTCCGAGAGGAACGAAAGATTGTGACGGTGCTCTTCGCGGACCTCGTCGGGTTCACGAGCCGCGCCGAGCAGCTCGATCCCGAGGACGTCCGCCGCCTGTTGCAGCCCTACTACCAGCGCCTCCGGACAGAGCTCGAGCGCCACGGGGGGACCGTGGAGAAGTTCATCGGCGACGCGGTCATGGCGCTCTTCGGCGCACCGGTCGCCCACGAGGACGATGCCGAGCGGGGCGTCCGGGCCGCGATCGCGATCCGGGAAGCGCTGTCCGAGGACGACTCGCCCCTCCAGGTACGGATCGCCGTGAACACGGGCGAGGCGCTCGTCGCCCTCGGGGCCCGGCCCTCGGAAGGGGAAGCCATGGCCTCCGGCGACGTGGTGAACACCGCCGCCCGGATGCAGTCCGCCGCGCCGGTGAACGGGATTCTCGTCGGGGGGTCGACGTATCGGGCGACCAAGCACGTGATCGAGTACCGGGCCGCGCCGCCAATCGAGGCGAAAGGGAAATCCGAGCCCGTTCCCGTGTGGGAGGCGGTGGCGCCGAGGTCGCGGTTCGGGCTCGACGTGGAACAGCGCCCGCGCACCACGCTCGTCGGGAGGGAGCGGGAACTCGGCCTCCTCACCGACGCGCTCGACCGCGTCCGTCGGGAGCAGTCGCCGCAACTCGTCACGCTGGTCGGTGTGCCGGGCATCGGAAAAAGCCGGCTGGTCGCGGAGCTCTACCAGGTCGTTGATCGGGATCCCGAGCTGATCTGGTGGCGTCAGGGCCGCTCGCTCCCGTACGGCGAGAGCCTGAGCTACTGGGCCCTCGGCGAGATCGTGAAGGCGCAAGCCGGGATCGCGGAGAACGACACGGAGGAGATCGCGAGCGCGAAGCTCCACGAAACGGTCAGGTCGACCCTGCCCGACCCGGCCGAGGTCGACTGGGTCTTCTCGCACTTGCGTCCGCTCGTCGGGCTCAGCTCGGATGCCGCGGCCGATGGCGACAAACGCACGGAGGCCTGTTCGGCGTGGCGGCGGTTCTTCGAGGCGTTGGCGGAGCAGCGCGCGCTCGTCCTCGTGTTCGAGGACCTCCACTGGGCCGACGATGGCCTCCTCGACTTCATCGACTACCTGGCCGACTGGGCGAGCGCCGTCCCGCTGCTCATCGTGTGCATGGCTCGTCCGGAGCTGCTCGAGCGCCGATCGGGCTGGGGCGGCGGCAAGCGCAATGCCACGACCGCCACCATCGACGCACTCTCCCGCGAGGACACGGCCCGACTGCTCGCCGGCCTCCTGGAACAGACCCTGCTTCCGGCCGAGATCCACGCGGCCGTGCTCGAGCGAGCCGAGGGCAACCCACTGTACGCCGAGGAGTACGTGCGGATGCTTCGCGACCGTGGACTGCTCACCAGGGACGAGGGGAGCTGGCGACTGTCGAATCCGAGCGAGCTGCCGCTGCCGGAGACGGTTCAGGGCATGATCGCCGCGCGGCTCGACGCGCTCAGGCCCGAGGAGAAGGCGCTGGCCCAGGACGCCGCGGTCGTGGGCAAGGTGTTCTGGCTCGGCACGCTCGCGGCGATGTCGGGCCAGGACCTCATCGGGGTGGAGGAGGCACTCCACGCCTTGGAGCGCAAGGAGTTCATCCGGCGCGAGCGCCGTTCGATCGTGGCCGGCGAACGCCAGTATGTGTTCCTGCACGTGCTCTTCCGGGACGTGGCGTACTCGCAGATCCCACGGAGCCGGCGTGCCGACCGGCATCGGCGCACGGCTGAGTGGATCGCCTCGCTCGCGAGCGACCGGTCCGAGGACCGGGCGGAGATGCTCGCGTACCACTACCTCCAGGCACTCGAGCTCGCACGCGCCGCCGGGATCGATGCGACATCTCTGCGCGTGCCGGCCCGCACCGCGCTGGCGGAGGCCGGCGAGCGGGCGCTCGCGCTGAACGCAGCACCCACGGCGCTCCGGTTCTCGGAGAAGGCACTCGAGCTGTCGTCGCCCGACGATCCGATGCGCCCCCGACTTCAGTATCAGAGAGCCCTGGCGAAATGGTGGCTCGGCGATCAGGACCTGGAACCGGCGCGAGCCTCGCGCGACGCGGCGATCGCCGCGGGAGACCTGCAGCTGGCGGCCCAGGCGGCATCGGTGCTCGCGTCGGGCCACTGGGTGAGAGGCGAGCACGACCTCGCCATGGAGGAGCGAGCCCGCGCCGTCTCGCTCGTCGAGGGCCTGCCGGCCTCCGAGGTCACGGTCCGCGTCCAGTCCGAGCACGGTCGCACCCTGTTCCTCGGGGGCATGGTCGAGCCGGGGATCGCCGTGAGCCGCGAGGCGCTCCTGGCGGCCGAAGGGCTCGGGCTGGACGAGGTGGCATCACACGCCCTGAACACGATCGGGATGGCACGCTCCTTCGGCGGGGATCCCGATGGGATCACCGACCTCGACCGGAGCGTCGAGCTCGCCGCGGGGGCCAAGAGCCCGGACTCCCTCCACCAGGCCTACAACAACCTGGCGAACACGCTGTGGTGGTGGGGGCGGCTCGACGAGGCGCACGAGCAGCTCCGGCTCGCCCGATTGGCAGGCGAACGGTTCGGCAACCAGGCCGGGCTCCGCTGGCTCGACGGCGAGGACGTCTTCGATCTGGCGGCGAGGGGAGACCTGCCGGGGGCCCTCCGCCGAGCCGACGCGTTCGTCGCGGCCCTGGGCCCGGCTCCGTACTACCTCGAAGCGCCGGTTCGGGCGACACGGATGAGGATCCGGCTCGGGCGAGGCGACACGAGGGGTGCGCTCGAGGACGCGCAGCGAGCCGACGAGCTCGCAGGTGCGGTCAAGGACCCGCAGGTAGTGAACCAGGCGCTCCTCTGCCGTGCCGAAGCCCTATCGGCGGCGGGGCACCGGCTCCAGGCGGAGCATGTGCTCGACCGCCTCCTGGTGCAGCAGCCGAACCTCGGAGATTTCTGGCTTCGGTCCTGGGCGTTCCTGTCCCTGCGGGTCGGTCGGGCGGCAGCGTTCCTCGAGGTGGCGAGCGAGGCGGCGCCGACGCCCTGGTTCCAAGCCGCGAAGGCCGTCGCTTCCGAGCACTTCGAGGAGGCCGCGCACATCTATGGCCGGATCGGCGCGCAGGCCGAAGAGGCCGAGGCGAGGATGCTCGCGGCGGAGATCGCCGCGAGCCACGGCCAACGCGACGACGCCGAGCACCAGCTCGCCCTCGCCCTGGAGTTCTTCCGAAGGGCCGGTGCGACGGCGTACGTTCGGCGGGGCGAGACCCTGCTGGCAACCACGGCCTGAGCAGCGGTCAGCCGGCACGCCCGCCCGTCATTGCATGGCCGTTTGAGGTGTTCTGGCCAGATCGAGTGCTTCCTTGATCGAGAGCCTGCGGCCGGCCTCCTTCGCGCGGGTGACTTCATCGGCAGAGAGCGAGGCCTCAGCCCGGTCGAGATACGCGCGTCCGGGCGCGTTCTCGTCGTACAGGACGGCGATGCCCTCCTGCCCGGCGTACACCTCCGCGGCGGCGGCGATCTGCACGGCGATCTCCGGCCGATGCTCGACCGCTTCCGTGGCCGCGAGCCCGATCAACGAGAGCCCGACCCCCCGAACGCTTCCCACGTCGGTATGCGCCCGGACCGACTCGAGGAAGGTCTCATGTGCGAACACGGGATCGTGGTTCGCCAAGTGAGTCCAAGCCGTCTCCGAGAGAACGCGGGCCTCCTCAGCTCGATCTCCAATGGCTTCGAACGCGGCAAGGGACCTTCGGTAGAGATCAATGGCCTGCTCCGTGTCGCCGCGAGCGGACGCCAGCTCCGCGAGACCACCTAGCGACACGCCGGCTCCTTCCTGGTCCCCAAGGCGACGTTGGATCTCGAGCGCTTCATTGTGCCGAGCCTGGGCGGCGTCCGGATCGCCGGTGGCAGTGAGGAGGATGCCCGCGAACGTCGCGGCGAAGCCCTCGGCCCAGATGTAGCCGACATCGCGACTGGCCTCGATGGCCTCCTCCGCCCACCTGACACCGGCCGGCGGGTCGAGGAAGAGCAGCGCGAGTGCCCGCATGAGCCCCGCGATGCACTGCTCGCGTTCGCCTCCGATCTCGTCTGCGATGCGATAGGCCTCGGCCCACTCGTCGGACGCCCGCTGGTACTGGCCGAGCATCCAGGAGGTGAGTCCCGCGGTGATCAGCGCGCCCGCACGCCCGGCGGTGGGGGCACCATCGACGCTCGCCGCCAGGAACCCCCTGGCGTAGTCCGCAGCGGTGACGTTCTTGCCGCGAACGTGCCAGTACATCCACAGGTCGCCGGACAGTTGCATCCCCTGTTCGGTCGCGACCTCGTCCCCGCCGGCTGCGGCGGCGAGCAGCGTGTCGAGCGCGGTCTGGAGGTTGCCTTCCTCAGCGATGCCTCGCTCGACCGACCCGATCTGGTCGGTGCCCTCGATGCCATCGCGGATCTGGCAGGCGACCTCCGCGTATCGACGGGCGTGTCGCAGCGAGATGTCCTCAGCCTCGCCAGCCGATCGGAGCCGCTCGCGGGAAAACTCTTCGATCGTCTGGAGCATCCGGAACCGCTCGCCTTGGAGCACCTGGACAAGGGCCTTGTCGACGAGCGACTCCAGCTCGTCCAGGCAGCCCTCGCCGGGCTCCCCGCAGACCGATTCCACATCCGCGAGCGTGCAGCCTCCCGTGAACACCGCCATGCGCCGGAACAAGCGTTGTTCAGCCTCGGTCAGCAGCGAGTGGCTCCAGTCGATCGTGGCTCGCAGCGTCCGGTGGCGCTGGTTGACGTCGCGTGACCCGGACGCGAGCACGTCGAGCGCGTGGTCGAGCCGCTCGAGCAACGCCTCCGGAGGCAGGATGCGGAGTCGAGCTGCAGCCAGCTCGAGCGCGAGCGGCAGTCCGTCCAGGCGCCGGCAAACGCCTGCCACGGCGGCGGCGTTTTGGGGGGTCAGCTTGAACGAGCCCCGTGTTGCGACCGCACGCTCGACGAACAGGGCGACGGATGGATACGCCAGGATCGACTCTGTCGGATCATCCGACAACGGAGGGAGCTCGAGGGGAGCGAGCTGGTATTCGCGTTCGGCGGCGATCCGCAGAGGCGTCCTGCTCGTGGTGACGATCCGAAGCTGAGGGCAGCTCGCGATGAGCTCCGCCACATCCGGAGCGGCCGACACGATCTGCTCGAAGTTGTCGAGCAGCAGCAGCGCCTTCCCGTCGCCGATCAACGAGACCACGCCATCGCCGAGCGTCCGTTCCTCCGACTCCTTCACGTCCAGGGATCGCGCGAGGGCGGGGAGGAAGCCGGCGGGATCCGTGACCTCGACGAGCGACACGAGCGCGACGCCGTCCAGGAACTCGGGCGCGAGCACCCGCCCGAGCTCGATGAGCACGCGGGTCTTCCCGACGCCGCCCGGGCCCGTGATCGTGATGACCCGATGTACGCGGACGTGCTCGGCGAGCCCGGCGATGTCCATGGCCCGACCGAGTAGTGGCTCGACCGGATCGGGAAGGTTGCTCGGCAGGCTCGCATACCGCTCGCCCTTGCCCTCCATCGCGATCGGATCCGGCACGACGATGCCATCGGCCGAGACCGCGTAGAGCTCCAACGGGCGCCCCACGTTCTTCATCCGGAACCGACCCAGCCCGACGACGCCGATGTCACTCCGGTTCTTGATCTGGTCGTACGCGGAGTCGGACAGCATCACGCCGCCCGGGACGGCGAAGGACTCGATCCGGGCGGCGATGTTCACAGCGTCCCCGGTGAGCCGTTCTGGCTCGACGATCACCTCGCCCACGTGAACGCCGATCCGGAGGGGGACCAGCTGCGCCGCGAGCTCCCGCTGGATCTCGACCGCTGCCAGCACCGCGGCCAGCGAGCTCGGGAACATGCTCAGGCTCCCATCCCCGAGGCGCTGGACGATCGTCCCGCCGAAAGCGTCGTGATGGATCTCGAGGGCACGCACATACCGGTCGCGCTTGTCGACCGCCAGTCGCTCGTCCACCTGCATCAGAGCCGTATACCCGACCATGTCGGTGAACATCACCGCGACGAGCCGACGCTCGAGCCCCCCACTCTCGGTTCCCCCCATCAGGTGGACATTATCGACGCCTGCCAGCGAAGACCATGGGCGAGCAAGGATCGGCGGGACGGGCAAGCCCGTGGCAAAGAGTGAGTGACTGGTGTGTCGCCGCCGGGATGACCTGCCGACGACACGACAGCTGGTGCCCCCCATCCGACTGATCCGAAGTCGGATCCCTACCAGGCAATATCGAACTAACTGTGTCAAGGGCCGTGGAGATGACCGGACTCGAACCGGCGACCCCCTGCTTGCAAAGCAGGTGCTCTACCAACTGAGCTACATCCCCGCACGAAGTGTAGAGAAGCCGGTCCGGAACCCGCGGAGCGTTCATGCTGGACTCCGCAACTCGGGAGTGGATGACCTTCGCGGAACTGCGTCATGCTTGGGTATCTCGAGTCGGGTCGAGAGGAGACCTGCATGAGCACGACGCACGAACAGACGGCGTGGGCGAACCTGTTCGCCGCGCGGGCCGCCGGCGAGTCGGACGACGGGCTCGCGTCGATCCTCGCCCTCTCGACCGCCACGGACCTCATCTCGTTCTCCGGCGGGTTCCCCGATCCGACCACGTTTCCCGGCCCGGTGCTTGCCGAGATCCTGGCCGACATCCTCGCCGGCGGCGACGCCTCCGCGCTGCAGTACGCGCCGACGCCGGGGCTTCCCGGCTTTCGGGAGTTTCTCGCGGCAAGGCTGGAGCGGCTGGAAGGGCGTCGTCCGGAGGGCGACGAGCTGCTCGTCACGAGCGGCGGGATCGAGGCGCTCGAGCTCCTCGGCAAGTGCTTCCTCGAGCCCGGCGACGCGGCGCTCGTTGAGGCTCCGACGTACCTCGGCGGAATCATGGCGTTTCGGAGCTTCGAGGCAGACGTCCGCGGCGTTCCAATCGACGCGAACGGCCTGGTGGTCGACGAGCTCGAGCGGATGCTCCCGACCGGACTTCGGCCGAAGCTGCTGTACACCATCCCCGACCACCAGAACCCTGGCGGCGTCACGCTCGCCGCGGATCGCCGCGAGCCGCTCGTGGAGCTCGCTCGCCGCCACGGCTTCCTGATCATCGAGGACGTGGCCTACCGGGAGCTGGGGTTCACGACCGAGCGCCACCCGAGCCTGTGGGCGCTCGGTCCCGACACGGTCGTGCAGGTCGGCACGTTCTCCAAGACGTTCTTCCCCGGAGTCCGGCTGGGGTGGGCGGTCGGGCCGCCGGACGTGATCGCCGGCATGGTCTGGGCCAAGCAGAACACCGACCAGTGCGCGGGGGCGCTTGGCCAGCGGCTGCTCGAGGAGTACGGCAAGCGCGGGCTGATGGAGGAGCAGAACGAACGCTCCCGCGTCCTCTATCAGCGTCGGTGCGACCTCCTCATGGGGGCCCTCGACGAACACGTGCCCGACGGCGTGGACTGGACGAGGCCCCGGGGCGGCTTCTTTACCTGGTTGACGCTCCCGCCGCAGGCGGACACCGTGCAGCTCGCCGCGAAAGCCATGGACGCGGGGGTGGCGTTCGTCCCGGGGGCGCCGTTCTTCCCCGACGCGCGGGGTCGGAACAACATCCGGCTGGCGTTCAGCCGGGTGCAGGACGAGGAGATTCCGGAGGGCGCCGCGCGGATCGGCAGGCTCCTCCGGGACGAGCTGGAGAGGCTGGGGACATGACGGACACCGACCCGTACTTCGCCACCGACACGGGCCTTGCCGCGACCACGGGCCGGTTCGTCGAGGTCGCGGCCATCGACCCGATCGAGATCCTGCCCGGCCTCGTGTTCCGGCCGGTGGCCGGCGAGCGGGTGCTCGTCAACTTCGTCCACTTCGAGCCGAACACCGAGGCGCCGATGCACGACCACGAGGAGGAACAGGTGGTCGTCGTGCTCGAGGGGGAGATCGAGTTCGACGTCGACGGGGACGTGCGGACGCTCCGCCCGGGCGAGGCGATCCATCTGCCGCCGCACGTGCCGCACGCCGCCAGGACCCACGACACGTCGTGCTCCGAGATGGACATCTTCGCGCCGCCCCGGCGCGCGCTGGTGGCCTTGATGGAAGCGGCCGCCGAAGCCCCGCAGGAGTAGCCGACCGATGGATCTCGGCCTCGCGGGGCGCGCGGCGATCGTCACCGGCGGGTCGAAGGGCATCGGCAAGGCCGTCGCGCTCGAGCTCGCGAACGAGGGCGCGGACGTCGCGATCTGCGCCCGCCACGAGGACGAGCTGGCGGAGACCGCCGCGGAGCTCGGGTCGACGGGGGGCCGCGTTCACGCTCAGGTCGCCGACGTGACCGACCCCGAACAGATCCGTGAGTTCGTCGCGCGGTCGGCGGGGGCGCTCGGCGGGGTCGACATCCTCGTCAACAACGCCGGCCGCGCCCACCCGGGGAACTTCGAGACGCTCACCGACGACGACTGGCAGGGCGACCTCGACGTGAAGCTGTTCTCCATGATCCGGTGCACGCGGGAGGTGCTCCCGCTGATGCGGACGCGGGGCGGCGGGCGCGTCATCAACGTCAACGCGATCTACGGCCGCGCGCCCGATCCCGCGTTCTTCGCCACCAGCGTGAACCGCGCTGCCTGCCTCTCGCTGACCAAGACGCTCGCCCAGCAGCTCGCGCCCGACGGGATCCTGGTGAACAGCGTCAACATCGGGTTCGTCCTGACGCCACAGTGGGAGAACATCCGCCAGCGCCGGGCGCCGGACCTCTCGATGGAGGAGTTCTCGAAGCGGATGGCCCAGGCGGACGTGCCGCTCGGGCGGTTCGGGCGGCCTGAGGAGGTCGCGGGCCTCGTGGCGTTCCTCGCCGGCGACCGGGCGGGCTACATCACCGGGGCGTCGATCGACGTCGGCGGCGGCATGGGCTCATACGTCTGACGCCCACCTCGACGGCGTTCGCTACCGAATTCAAACCGTTCGGCCCGGCCGCCGCGCTCAAGATCGAGGTGCCTCGCCGCCGATGACAACTGGGCAGGTCACCGACCCCTTTCGCGTCCGTGAGGTGACGAAATGAACAACGGCAGCCGCGCCCGAAGGTCCATCACGATCTCGCTCATGGCCATCACCGTCGTCGTGGTGGCCGCCTATGGCACATCCGTCGCCGCCAACCTGGCCGCGTCGCATCTGCCGGACGGCAAGCATCCCCACCCGAACCCCAGCCCTGTGGTGCAGCTCACCCTCGGCGTGCACGTCGTGGGGAGCGGGAGCGGGCACGTCGACTCCCCCACGCTCGGCACGTCGTGCTCGTCGAACTGCAAGTCCTCCGTCGACGCCGGCACCGAGGTCGCCCTCACCGCCGTGGCGGACGCGGGGTCGAGGTTCGTCGAATGGGGAGCCGGCTGTCATGGGCACGGCGCCGACTGCACGGTCGGCATGACGCGGTCGACGCACGTGGTCGCGGTGTTCGTGAAGCTCTCCCACCTCGGCGTCGACGACGAGGGACCGGGCTCGGTCGGCAACTTCTCGGGCATCCACTGCCCGCCGGACTGCGGACAGTCGTACGCGCCGGGCGCGGTCGTCCACCTGTTCCACCACGCGAAGCCGGGTTCGCACTTCGTTGGCTGGAGCGGCGCGTGCTCGGGCAGGGGCGCCTGCGTCCTGTCCATGCACGGTCCCCGCTTCGTGCGCGGGGTCTTCGCCAGGAACTCCTCGCACCACTAGCGCGCGATGCACGCGACCGCGGAGGCCCCGCCGGAACCGGCACGGGCTGATCCTCCTCGCGCACCGGAAGCGCCCGAGCCGACAGCTGCACCTGCGGACGAAGAGTCGCACAGCCGCCTGAGCGCCGCCGGCGTCGACGCCGCGCTGGTCGTCGTCGTGTCGCTCGCGGCCTTCTACCTGGTCCCCATCTTCTGGACCGGGGCCCGCCTGCCGCTGGGGTCGGACGCCGCGTACTACACGTGGATGACCCGGCTCGCGGGGGTGGCGGGGTTG
This sequence comes from Actinomycetota bacterium, assembly GCA_035577825.1. GTDB lineage: Bacteria > Actinomycetota > UBA4738 > UBA4738 > JACQTL01 > DATBHM01. Next base: position 13,499 of record DATLUW010001023.1, read on the forward strand.
GGGCCGGCCGGGTTCCGCGCCGGCGCGCACGCGCTGCTGCTCGGAGCGTCCTCCACCAGCGGGTTGAGTCCGCTGCAGGCGATCGCGCCGCTCGACGTGGCCCTCGAGATCTCGCTGGGGCTGGCCGCCGCGGCGGTGGTCACCGTGGTGCTGGGGTTCCGCCGGGCGACGTTCATCACGGTGGGCGTGCTGACGAGCGCGTTTGCCGCGCGGATGGCGACCGGCTACCTCGCCAACCTGTTGTTCATGGTCCTGTTCCTCGCTGCGCTGGCCCTGCTGATGGGCGATCGCCGCCGCGGCACCCTCGTCCTGGGAACCGCGATGCTCGTCGCCGCGGGGCTCGCGCACGCGCCGTTCCTGGCGTTCGGCGATGCGGTGCTGGTCGGTGCCGTCGTGCTGGGCCGGTTGCCCCCGGCCCGCGACCGTGCGGTCCGCCGGCTCGACGAACGGCGCGTCCTCGTCGCCGTCGGCGCGAGCGGGCTGGTGCTGGGCGGACTGCTGGCCGCAGGGAGGATCTCGATCGGCGGAACGAACGTGCTCCACTCGGGCGACGCCATCATGCGGGCCGTCGGACTCCAGGACCTCCTCCACGCCGAGTTCAGCCAGCGGTTCCCGGGCGCGGTGGCGGCGGCCGGGCTGGTGGCCGTCGTGCCGCTCGCGGCGTGGGGGGCGTGGTTCGCGAGGCGGCGCGTGACGCACGAGACCCGGCTTCCCGGGTTGGTCCTGGCATCGTGGGCCGCGTCGACCGTTGCCGGCGTCGGTGTCGGGTTGGCGACCGGCTGGATCCCGCCGGGGCGGGTCCTCGGAGTGGCCGTGTGGCTGCCGATCCTCGCCGCCGTCGGCGTGCTCGGCGTCGCCTCCTCCCTCAGCCGCCACCGCGCCGCTCGGCTGGCGGTGGCGGCGGTCCTCGTGCTGGGACTGCTCGTCGCGCCGTTCCGCTCGGTGATCCATTCGAACGTCACCGCCTCGCCGGACGAGATCGGCGCGGTGAGCGCCGCCGGGCGGTACGCGAGCTCGCTCCCGCCGGGAACCCCGCTCGTGTACCTGGTCAACCTCGGCAGGCGGAGCCCGGCGTTCGACGCGAGCCGCCTCGAGAACCTGGCGCGGATGGGACTCCCCGCGGACCGCATGGACGACGTGTTCCTGTACGTCGGGAGCCCCAGCGCGGTCGCCGCCGGCCGGCCCGGCCTCGACTCCGACGCCATCCACAACCTGGTGGCCAGGCTGTACGCCCGCCGGGCCGAAGCCGCGCTCGCCCGTCCGCACGCAGTGCTGCTGCTCCGCCCCTTCGACGAACGCGACTGGTCGCTCGACCCGTCGGCCGGTCGTTCGATCGGATCCGGGGTTCGGGTCATCGCGTCGCCGCCCGTGGGGGCGACCCCGGTCACCGCCGTCGCACTCGGAACGATCTCGCCGGCCGGCCGGCTCGTGCTCTCGGTGGTGTTCCTGTTGGCGTTCTGCCTGGTCGGCCTGCCGCTGGTCCGGTGGGGCACGGGCAGGTTCGATTCCGCCGTGCTCGCGCTCGGGCCTGCCGTCGGCGCCGGGGCCGTGACCCTGTTCGTCGCAGCGGCCGTGGCCGCACTGCACTGATCCTCGCGAGCCCCGCCGGGACCCCGGCATGTCCGAGCGGAGAACAGGGGCGGGGGGCGCGCGGCGGAGCCGCGCGCCCCCCGCGGCGTGTCAGCTCGCCGCCAGTCCGGCCTGCACCCCCGCCGGCAGCCCGGTGGTGGTCCCGATCGGCGACAGACTGCCGT
>DATLUW010001024.1:0-7444 GCA_035577825.1 Actinomycetota bacterium
CGGGCCGTCGACGCGGTGGCGCCGCTGCGGTGGCTCGACCGCGCGGGCCGCCTGCCGGACGAGCCGCCCGCTGCTTCGGTGGAGGAAGCCGCCATGGACGACGAGAGCGAGGAGGAGCCCGAGCCGCCGTCCGAGCCCTCCGCCGAGGACGACCCAGAGCCGGCCGGCCGTCGCTGACCGGCGGCCGCGAAGAATTTCGCCCCGCGGGAGAAGTTCGCGGACGAAACCGCAGCGGCGCGTCGGAGGGCTCTGTTAGAGTGACCTCCCGACGTGACCGAACACAGGAAGTTCATCTTCGTCACGGGAGGCGTGGCCTCCGGACTCGGGAAGGGGATCACCACCGCCTCCCTGGGACGCCTGTTCCACTCCCGCGGCCTTCGTGTCACTCTCCAGAAGCTCGACCCCTACATCAACGTCGATCCCGGAACGATGAACCCGTTCGAGCACGGGGAGGTGTTCGTGCTCGACGACGGCGCCGAGACCGACCTCGACCTCGGGCACTACGAGCGGTTCACCGACGAGAGCCTGCACCGCGGCTCCAACGTCACGACCGGTTCGATCTACTCGGCCGTGATCGCCAAGGAGCGGCGCGGGGAGTTCCTCGGCAAGACCGTCCAGGTCATCCCGCACATCACCAACGAGATCAAGTCGCGCGTACGCGCCCTGGCCGAATCCGAGAACGCCGACGTCGTCATCGTGGAGGTCGGCGGCACGGTCGGCGACATCGAGTCGCTGCCGTTCCTCGAGGCGATCCGCCAGCTGCGGAACGAGGTCGGGCGCGACCACTGCGCGTTCGTCCACGTGTCGCTGGTGCCGTTCATCGGGCCGACCGGCGAGTCGAAGACCAAGCCGACCCAGCACTCGGTGCGCGAGCTGCGTTCGATCGGTATCCAGCCGGACGCGATCGTGCTGCGTTCGGACCGGCCGATCACGGACAACCTCAAGGAGAAGATCTCGCTGCAGTGCGACGTGCCGATGGCGGGCGTCGTCTCCGCGGTCGACGCGCCGTCGATCTACAAGGTCCCGATGACGATGCACTCGGAGGGGCTCGACACCTATCTGGCGCATCACCTGCGCATCGACGCCGAGCCCGACTTCACCGAATGGAACACGCTGGTCTCCTCGATCGACCGGGCGACGAAGCCGGTCACGATCGCCATCGTCGGGAAGTACGTGAACCTCCGGGACGCGTACCTGAGCGTCATCGAGGCGCTGTCGCACGCCGGGTTCCATCACGGCGCGCGGATCGACATCCGGTGGGTCCGCTCGGACGACCTGGCCGAGGACGCCGAGCGCGAGCTCGAGGGCGTCGACGGGATCGTGGTGCCGGGCGGGTTCGGATGGCGCGGGGTCGAGGGCAAGCTCGAGGCGGCGCGGTACGCGCGGGAGCGCGGCGTTCCGTACCTCGGGCTCTGCCTGGGGCTGCAGGTCGCGGTGATCGAGTTCGCCCGGAACGTCTGCGGGCTCGAGAACGCGAACTCTTCCGAGTTCGACCCGACCACGCCCCACGCGGTGATCGACCTGCTGCCGGAGCAGCTCGGCGTCGTCGACATGGGCGCGACGATGCGGCTCGGCGCCCAGCCCTGCCATCTCGTCGAGGGAACGCACGCGAGGAAGGTGTACGACGCGGAGGTCGTCCAGGAGCGCCACCGCCACCGGTACGAGGTCAACCCCGAGTACCACCGGGCGCTGACGGAGGGCGGCATGGTGTTCAGCGGCTGGTCGCCGAACAAGCTCCTCGTCGAGATCATCGAGCTGCCGGACCACCCGTTCTACATGGCGGGGCAGTTCCACCCGGAGCTGAAGTCCCGCCCGACCGACCCGCACCCGATGTTCCGCGACTTCGTCGGCGCCAGCCTGGATTTTCGCGAGGGCTCCGAACGGACCGGTGAGCGCGGCGGCCGCGAACGCGTGGTCGTCACCGGCTAGTTGTCCACCGCTCCGCCGTCGGGCGAACGCCGAACCGTCTTCGAGGGGAAGCTGATCTCGGTCGAGGTCGTCGAGGGCCGCTACCGCGAGATCGTCCACCATCCGGGCGCGTGCGCCGCGGTTCCGCTGATCGGCGACGACGTGCTGCTCGTTCGGCAGTTCCGAGACGCGGTGGGGGAGACGCTGCTCGAGGTTCCTGCCGGCGTCCGCGACGTCGAGGGCGAGGCCATCGCCGACTGCGCCGCCCGCGAAGTGCTCGAGGAGACGGGCTACCGCGTCACCCACATCGAACCGCTCGGCAGCGTCTTCACCTCACCCGGCTTCGCAGACGAGGGCATCGATCTCTTCCTCGCCCACGTCGAGCCGAACCCCGGGCAGGACGCCGAAGACGAGATCGAACTCGTCCGCATGCCGCTCGCCGCCGCGGTGGCGGCCGTCCACGACGGCCGCATCAAGGACGCGAAGAGCGCGGTCGCCATCCTCCTCGCGGCCGCCCGCGCCGACGGCGGGTCGTGACCGCGTCGGATCGGGCGTCCTCCCCGGACGCGCGCGCACGGGCCACCGAGGAGCGCATGACCGACGAGGAACGGTTCGCCCTCCTCGTGAGCGTCATGGGAGCGAACGACGTCCTGTCCGTCCGCGACCCGCGCATCCCGGATGGCGTGCCGATGAGCGCCGGCTACGCGCACGGCGTGCCGCGCCTCGGCGTTCCGGCGCTGCTCATGACCGACGCGAGCCTGGGCGTCACGAACCAGGGATACCGGGAGGGCGACACCGCCACCGCGCTGCCGGCCGGGCTCGCGCTGGGGGCCACGTTCGACCCGGCTCTGGCACGCGACGCCGGCGGCGTGGTCGCCCGAGAGGCGCGCTCGCGGGGGTTCAACGTGGTCCTCGCGGGGGGCGCCAACCTGGCGCGGGATCCGCGCAACGGGCGGAACTTCGAGTACCTGTCCGAGGATCCGCTGCTCACGGGCATCATGGCTGCCGCGGCCATCGAGGGAACCCAGGCGGAGGGGGTCATCTCGACGCTCAAGCACCTCTCGCTGAACTGCAACGAGACGAACCGCCACTGGCTCGACGCGGTGATCGATCCGGCCGCCCACCGGGAGTCCGACCTGCTGGCCTTCGAGATCGCGCTCGAACGCTCGGCGCCGGGCTCGGTGATGACCGCCTACAACAAGGTGAACGGCGAGTACGCCTCCGCGAACCCGTACCTGCTGCAGGACGTCCTCAAGGGCGCGTGGGGGTACCCGGGCTGGGTGATGTCCGACTGGGGCGGGGCGCCGTCCTGGGAGTGCGCGCTCGCGGGCCTGGACCAGGAGTCCGGCGCGCAGGTCGACGTGGTGATGTGGGGCGCCGAGGCCTTTCCGGAGCTCCCGGTCGCGCTCGCGGACGGCCGGCTGCCGAGAGAGCGCCTGTCGGACATGGTCCGGCGGATCCTGCGTTCGATCTATGCGGTCGGCCTGGACCAGTGGGGGTCGTCCCCTTCGGTCGACATGGCCGCGCACCACCGCACCGCGCTCGAGATCGCCCGGCGGGGCATCGTGCTCCTGCGGAACGACGGCATCCTGCCGCTCGATCCCGGCGCCGAGGCCCGGATCGCCGTCGTCGGCGGCTGGGCGCAGACGGGAGTGCCGACCGGATGCGGCTCCAGCCGGGTGACGCCGCCGGGGGGGTTCTCCGGCATCGTGCAGATCGGCGGCGGCGGCGCGATGGGTGTCGGGCGGAACCTCTACCTCCTGCCGTCGTCGCCCCTGGCGGAGCTCGGCACGGCGCTGCCGCGGGCGATCCTCGAGTTCGATCCGGGCATGAGTCCGGGGGAGGCGGCCGCGCTGGCCGGTCGCTCCGACGTCGCGGTCGTGTTCGCGGTGAAGGTCGAGAGCGAGAGCTTCGACAGCGCCGACATCTCGCTGCCGTGGGGACAGGACGCGGTGATCGAGGCCGTCGCCGCGGCGAACCCGAACACCGTGGTCGTGCTGGAGACGGGGAATCCCGTCGCCATGCCGTGGGTGGACTCGGTGCGCGGGATCGTCCAGGCCTGGTACCCGGGCCAGGCGGGCGGGCGGGCGATCGCGGAGATCCTGAGCGGGGCGGTCAACCCGTCCGGCCGGCTGCCCCTGACGTTCCCGGCGGATCTCGGCCAGACGCCGCGGCCGGAGCTACCCGGGTACGGCGCCACGTTGGGAACCCCGACCACGATCCGCTACGACGAGGGCGCGGAGGTCGGCTACCGCTGGTTCGCTCAGCGGGGAACGACCCCGTTGTTCCCGTTCGGGCACGGGCTGAGCTACACGACGTTCGACTACTCGGACCTCGAGGTGGAGGGCGGCGACACGGTGACCGCCGCGTTCACGGTGACCAACACCGCCGAACGCGAGGGCGCCGACGTCCCGCAGCTCTACCTGACGAGCGCCGCCGGCGACGACCGCATGCGGCTGCTCGGCTTCCAGCGAATGGAACTCGCCGCCGGCGAGTCGAGGCGAGTCACGATCACCGCAGAACCGCGCTTGCTCGCCCGGTTCGAGTCGGAGACGGGCGCCTGGCGGATCGCCGACGGTCCCCACACGGTGGCCGTCGGGAGATCGGCCGGCGACTTGCCGCTCACCGATGTGGCGACGTTGAACGGTCGGGCGTTCAGCCGCTGAGCCGAAGAACAACACGGATGGGCCTCCCGGAGGAGGCCCATCCGTCGTGTCGGGCGAACGACTGCTGCTTGGGGGGCGACTACTGGAGCGACCAGACGGCGGTCACGGTGACCGTGGTGGAGATGGTTCCCGGCTGGATCGGGACGGCGGCGCCCGCGGCCATCGACTTGTCGTAGGCGAACGGGACCGGCTGCGGGGTGGACTGGTCGGTGATCGAGATGACCTCGCCGACCGTGGCACCGGCACCCGCGGCCATCGCGTCGGCGCGAGCCTTGGCGTCCTGCACGGCGGCGGTGAGGGCGGCGGTCAGCGCGGGGCTGTTCTGGGACACGGTGAACGAGATGCCGTTCACGATGTTGGCGCCCGCGGAGTTCGCCTTGTCGATGACCGAACCGGCCTTCGACAGGTCGTGCACGGTCACGGAGACCGAGTTCGACGCGACGTAGCCGATGACCTCGGTCCCGCTGTTGTTCGTCTGGGGCATGAGGTCGATCGAGTCGGTGGAGATGTCCGCGGGATCGATGCCGAGCGCCTTGACGGCGTCGATGACGTCGTTCATCTTCGCCGAGTTCTGGGACATGGCGTCGGTCGCGGTCTGGGCCTGCGTCTGGACCCCGAGGCTGATGACCGCCTCGTCGGGCTTCGAGGTGACGACCGACGAGCCGGACACCGTCACGGTGTGGTCGGAGACGTTCGCCGAGCTCACGGCGAGCGCGGTGCGGGTGACCAGGTCGCCGTTCGACGGATCGCTGTTGCCCGAACCGGCCAGCGCGGGGACCGCCACCGCGAGGACGAGCGCACCGGCCACCGCCAGCATCGCCACCTTCAAGCGTCCGCTCACGATCGACTCCTTCGAGGGCTCGCGGGACCGTCGGGGAGTGCCGGTCCCTGGGATGGCCCCGCGCTTTCCGGCGGCACCGATCGCTTGGACGGCACGGGATGCTGCCCGGGTTCCTGAGCGCCGAGATTGCGCGAAGCGCGAGGCCGGGCGAGGTAGGCTCCCGGTCGAGGGACCCACACACAAGGAGGGAACCGCGTGATCGTCGGCGTCCCGAAAGAGGTCAAGGACAACGAGTTCCGCGTCGCGCTCACGCCCGAGGGCGCCCGCGAGCTGACGAGCGCCGGTCACCAGGTGCTGGTGCAGGAGGGCGCGGGCGACGGTTCGAGCCTGTACGAGGACCGCTACAAGCGCGCGGGGGCGGAGTTCGTGTCGAGCGCCGAGGACGTGTGGCGCCAGGCCGACATGATCCTCAAGGTCAAGGAGCCCATCGAGCCCGAGTACCCGTTGATGCGCCAGGGGCAGATCCTCTTCACCTACCTCCACCTCGCCGCGGTCCGCTCCCTCACCAAGGCGCTCGTGCAGCAGAACGTCCGCGCGGTCGCCTACGAGACCGTCGAGGACGAACAGCACCGCCTGCCGCTTCTCGCCCCGATGTCCGAGGTCGCCGGCCGCATGGCGCCCCACGTCGGTGCGCGATTGCAGGAGAAGGAGTACGGCGGCCGGGGCGTCCTCATGGGCGGCGTGTCCGGCGTTCGCCCCGCGAAGGTGCTCGTGCTCGGCGCGGGGATGGCCGGCGCGAACGCCGCCTGGATCGCCGCCGGCATGGAGGCCGAGGTCATCGTCGTCGACAAGAACCTCGACAAGCTCCGGTGGATCGACCAGATCCACAAGGGCCGGATCATGACGCTGATGTCCGATCAGCTGACCCTGGAACAGCGAACGCGCGAGTGCGACATCCTGATCGGCACCGTCCTGGTTCCCGGCGCGAAGGCCCCGAAGCTGATCAACGAGGAGATGGTCGCGTCGATGCGGCCGGGCTCGGTGATCATCGACATCTCGATCGACCAGGGCGGGAGCGTCGAGACGTCCCACATGACGACGCACTCGGACCCGACCTACCTGCTCCATGACGTCGTGCACTACGCGGTCGGCAACATGCCCGGCGCCGTGCCGAACACGTCGACGTACGCCCTGACCAACGTCACGCTGCCGTTCGCCCTCGCGATCGCGAACCGCGGCCTCGAGGACGCCGTCCGGCACGACGCCGCGCTCGCCAAGGGCGTCAACGCGTACGGCGGGAAGCTCACCAATCAGGGGGTCGCCGAGGCGCACGGCATGGAGGCCGTGGCGCTCGGTTCCGTCCTCGACGGCGTGGGCTGACGGGGACCACCCGCGAGATGCCGCCGGCGCAGCAGCACGAGGCCCCAGGGCCCGCCCGCATCCCGCGGGCGCTGGCCGGACAGATCCAGGCCTTCTGCGACCACCTGACGGTCGAGCGCGGCCTGTCGCCGAATACGATCGCCGCGTACCGGCGCGACCTGGCCCGGTACGGGCGGTACTGCGGCGAGCACGGCATCGAGGACGCGTCGCAGGTCGACGACGCGGCGGCCAGGGAGTTCGTGGCGTGGCTGTCGCGGGCGACGCACCCGGGGGCGAACGGCGAGCCCGAGCCGTACCGGACCTCCTCGGTCGCTCGCACCCTTGCCGCGGTGCGGTCGTTCCACCGGTTCCTCGTCGCGGAGGGCGAGCTCGACCGCAACCCGGCGGCCGCCGCGTCGAGGCCGAAGGTGCCGCGGTCGCTCCCGAGGCCGCTCCCGGTGGACGAGGTCGGTCGGATCGTCGAGGCGCCGAGCGGCCAGGAGCCCGCGGCGCTCCGCGACCGGGCCATGCTCGAGACGATGTACGGTGCGGGCCTGCGTGTTTCGGAGCTGGTGGGCCTCGACGTCGACGACGTCGACCTCGAGGAGGGGAGCGTCCTCGTGACCGGGAAGGGTTCGAAGCAGCGGGAGGTGCCGCTCGGCCGCATGGGCCGCGACGCCGTGGCCGCGTACGTGACGCAGGGCCGCCCGCAGCTGGTGTCGGCCCGCTC
>DATLUW010001025.1:0-4207 GCA_035577825.1 Actinomycetota bacterium
GCTGCTGCACGAGATGCCCGGGGATCGCGAGCACCTCGGCGCGGGTGTTCGCGGTGACGCTCGCCTGCTGTGTCCCGCCGAAGAACAGCGCCGTCCCCCCGAACACGTCGCCCTCGCGGAAGTACTGCAGGACCCGTTCCCGGTCCTGGTGGCGAACCGCCACCTTCAGGAACCCGCTCCGCACGATGTAGAGATCGCCCGCCGGTGAGCCCTCGAGGTACACGACGTCGCCCGGCTGGTAGACCTTGAACGAGGCCTCGTGCAGGAGCGACTCGACCTCCTTCACCGAGAACTGCTTCAGCAGCGGGTGGGTCTTCGCCTGGGTCCAGGTCGCGCGGCGCCGGTACAGCTCGGTCATCGTCCGGTCGAACGGCTTCGACTCCCGCATCAGCCGGAACACGGCCGCCTTCGGGAGTTCGACCACGATCGAGTCCGCGATCGCCGTGATCGTGAACAGCTCCTGCTGGTTGCCGAGCACCGCGATCTCGCCGTGGAACGACCCCGGCCCCATCACGAGGATCTGGGTCTCCTGCCGGCCGATCGTCGTCGTCGACTGCTGCACCGCGCCATCGAGCACGATGTACAGCCGTTCGTGGAACTGTCCCTCGCGGCACAGCACCTCGCCCGGGACCAGCCGGCGGAGCGTGACCGACAGCAGGATCCGCCGCAGATGCGAAGCCTCGACGCCGCGGAACAACGGCAGCGTCGCGAGGTGCTGCGACAGCGCGTCCAGCGTCCACGTCGACTGGAAGATGTTCGGGCCGACCTGCATCGGCATGACGCGGTCGGGCTCGACGTCCTCGACCCGCATCTTGTTCCACAGGACGATGTCCGCGCGGTGCAGGTCCGCCGGGCAGACGGGGACGCACTGCTGGCACTGCGTGCACGCCTTCACGAAGTCGATGACCTGCGGGTCCATGATGTGCGTGGTCAGCGCGGCGGCGTTCAGCTGCGCGATCGTCACGAAGTGCTTGTCGGGCAGCGGGCAGGCCAGCAGGCAGTCGTTGCAGCCGATGCAGGCCATGACCTCCCGCTCGACCTCCTGCTGCAGCTCCGTGAAGTAGTCCAGCGCCATCTCAGCTCACCTCGAACACGCACTCGACGTCACCGAACCCGACCCGGGATCCGGGCACGAGCGGCGTGGGCTGCTGCGGCGGGATGCGGGTGCCGGCGACCTCGGTCCCGTTCGTCGAACCCAGGTCGGTCACCGTCCACTGGTCCCCGCGGCGCTCGAGCACCGCGTGCTGGCGGCTGACCGTCTGGTCGCGGATGACGATGCCGCTCGACTGGTCGCGGCCGACGCGGATCGAATCGCCCAGCAGGGCGAAGGACAGCCCGACGGTCGGCCCGACCACGACGACCAGCTTCGGCCCCGCGGGGGCGGACGCCGTGGGGCCGGCCGGGCCGGGGAGCGGCTCGCCCGGGCTCGGCGCAACCGGGGGCTGGGGGGCCATGGCCGGCGCGGCGGGGGGCGCGAGCGGGGCGCCGGGCGCGACCGGCGCCATCGGAGCGGTCGGCGGCTGCGGCGGCCCCGGCGCGGGAACCGGCGGCGCCTGCGGGATCGCGGCACCGGGTGGTGCGGGAGCCACCGGTTGCTGCGGCGCGGTCCCGGGAACGACGGGCGGCTGCGGCGCGGCGGGCGGTCCGGACGGATAGGCGGGCGCGGGGGCCGGCGCGACCGGCGCCGCGGTGGCGGCCGTTCCGTGGAACGTCACATCGGTCGTCCCCACGTGGATGACGTCGCCCTCGCGCAGCAGGTGCGGGACCGACACCAGCTGGGCGTTCACGTAGGTGCCGTTGCGGCTCCCCACGTCGCGCAGGTAGAGGTCGTTGCCGAGCCGCGTGATCTGGGCGTGGGTGTACGACACGGCCGGGTCGGAGATCGCGACCTCGGACCCGGGGTCGCGGCCGATGTTCATGGTCTGCGATGCCAGGTCGACGCGCTTGCCCCCCACGTCGAGCCATCCGAGCACCGCGTTCGCCGGCGCGATCACGACCGTGGCCGTTCGCGCGGGCATCGGCGCATGCGCGCCCGCGGGGGCGAGATCGCCGGCGCTCGCCGGCTGGACCTGAGCGGGCGGCACCGCCTGGGCCTGCTGCGAGCCGAACCCGGCCGAGGACGTGACCTGCGCCGCCGGGAACGACGCGGTGAGGCTCGACTCGCCGACGCGAATCACGTCGCCCTGCCGCAGCGGCGTCGGCGAGATCACCGGCGTGTCGTTGAGGAACGTCCCGTTCCGGCTGCCGATGTCCGAGAGCATGAAGGCGTTCACCTCGAGCCGAACCTGCGCGTGCCGCGCCGAGACGTACTCGTCGGCGAGGACGATGTCGTTCTCCGGGTGGCGGCCGATCGTGGTGATCGGCCCGGTCAGCCGGTACGACTGCCCGCCGGTCACCGTGAGCGTGACCTCCGGCGTCTCGTGCTTGGGGAGCACGCCGAGCGACTCCACGCTCGCGACGACGCTGCCGCGGCGGAGCTCGCTGTTCGTCGGGACCGCCGCCTCGACCGCGGCGACGGTCTCGGACCCGCGGGCCCGGACCTCGGGGTCGTGCTCGTCCAGCCACGACGCCAGGTCGAACCGCGGGTCGAGCAGTCCGCTCGCCACCTCGGACACGTCGAGCCCGAGCCCGATCAGCTTCTGGAACTGCAGCGCCCTCGCCCGCACGCCCTGGAGGCGGTGCCCGAGCATCAGCGCGCCGACGAGCCTCCCGTCGCGCAGGATCAGCTTGCGGTACCGGATCTCGCGCCCGGTCCGCGGGAAGTCGGGGATGACCTGGTCGCCCTCGCCCTCGATCGTTCGCCCGATCGCGCCGAGGTCGAGGTCCCACAGGCGCGTGGCGTTGTACGGCACGCCGACCGCGTACCGGTGGGCGCCGCCGCTCATGTTGATGCCGGCCGTCCGGCCCTGCAGCCGCGCGGGCTCCCACAGCCCGAACCCCTTGCGCTTGCCCGTCGAGGGATCCATGACGGCGGCGATGTCGCCGGCGGCGAAGACGTTCTGGACGTTCGTCCGCATCTGTTCGTCGACGGGGATGCCGCGTTCGGTCTCGACGCCCGAGCCGTTCAGGAACTCGGTGTTCGCGCGGATGCCGATCGCGACGCCGACGAGGTCGCAGGCGAGGTCCTGGCTGTTCTTCAGCTTGACCCCGCGGACGCGGCGGTCGCTGGTGCCGAGGACCTCGGTGATCTCCTCGTTGAGGCGGAGGTCGACGCCGCCGGCGCGCAGACGCGACCACACCAGGTCGGACGCCGTCCGGTCGAGCACGCCGTCCATGAACGTGTCGCCGCGGATGATGTACGTGACCTCGACGCCCCGGTTGCGGAGGCCCTGGACCCATTCGATGCCGAGCGGGCCGGCGCCGACGATCACCGCGCGCTTGATCGCCTTGCCCGCGAGGCCGTCGAGCACGACGCGGGCGTCCTGCATGGTGCGCATGGTCATGACGCCGGCGAGGTCGGCGCCCGGCCAGGGTGGAAGGTTCGGGTTCGCGCCGGCGGCGATCAGCAGCTGGTCGTAGGGCAGGCTGCCGCCGCTCGCGAGGAGCAGGGTGTTCGTGCGGGTGTCCACCTGGGCGACGCGGGCCTGGAACCGTTCGACCCGGAACTCCGTGTAGAAGTTCGGCGGGACGGCGAACAGCTGCTCCTCGCGGAGCTCACCGATCAGGAAGTTGGTCAGCGCGGCGCGGTAGTAGGCGGCCTGCGGGTCGTCGGAGAGAATGATGACCCGGCCATTGGGATCGGCCCGGCGGATGTAGAAGGCCGCGGTCGTGCCGGCAGCCCCGTCACCGATGATCGCGTACCGGGTCAACTGCCCGAATGCCTCCCCGCTCGACCCCGAATGCGTGAGGCCGGATCGTATCGCCGAGACCGCATTCGTTCAATCGACCGAATTGCCCGGTTCCCAGGCACGAACGCGCCGGGAAGAGGATCGAGGCCGGCGAGGTGCGACCGAGCCTCGCACCAAGGCAAGCGTTGACCCCCTCATCCCGACTCGGTGCATCGTCCGCTTGTACCGGTTGGATTCGGGAGGGAGGATCGGCATGTCGCAGGCACGCATCCGGTTCAGCACCACCGGGGCCCTGGTGGTTCTGGCGCTGTCCCTGGCGCTCGCGAGGACGCCGGCCGCGATCGCGAAGTGTGCCGCTCCAACGACATCCGCTGATCCCCTCGCAGTTCTGACAGGCGGACCGTTGCGGTGTCTGCACC
>DATLUW010001026.1:0-5480 GCA_035577825.1 Actinomycetota bacterium
GGCCCGCGACAGCAGCACCAGCTCGTCGTCGTCGAGTTCCCGCTCCACCCGGCCCCTTCCTCCAAACCCGTGCGCGCAGGTTCCACCCGTACTATGCCGCCGGCCCGGAATCTGTGACGGCCCGATCCCCATCGGTGGCCGGTAGGCTGTTCCCGCCCGAGTTGGGGGAGGAATTCGAGCTGGAGACCGTCAATCGCATCCTCGTCGCCACGGACCGTTCGAACACCGCATCGAAGGCGGTCGACTGGGCGGCGAGCATGGCGCAGAACTACGGCGCGGAGCTGCTGCTCCTGCAGGTCATCGTCCCGGAGGACGATCCCGAAGCCGAGACCGGGACCGCCGAGGCGGCCGCCGTCGCCGACGCCCTGCCCGGCCTGAAGGACATGGCCGCGCAGCTGGCCGGTCAGCGGGGCCTGGCCCGCGTGACCGTCGATGCCGACCCCGCGCGCGCGATCGTGCAGGTCGCGGAGGAGGAATCCGTCGACGTCGTCGTCGTCGGGAACCTCGGCATGAGCGGCCGGAAGAAGTTCCTGCTCGGGAACGTCCCGAACCGCGTCAGCCACAACGCCCGGTGCACGGTGATCATCGTCAACACGGCGCCCGGCGACGCCGGCCGGCCGATGCCGACCCGCACCGACCTCCAACAGGCGGCGATCGCCGAAGAGGAGGAGGCAATCCAAGGTTCGCTCCTCGGACGCGCCGCGCGCATCGGCCGCGTCATGGCGAAGTACGGCGTCCGGGAGGTGTTCTCGCCGGACGACGACGACTCGGAGGCAACCTCGCGCGAGCGCGCCAGAGCGCTGCGCAGCGCGATGGAGGAGCTCGGGCCGACGTTCGCGAAGCTCGGGCAGATCCTGTCGACGCGTCCCGACCTCATGCCGCCGGCGTTCATCGAGGAGCTCGCGACGCTCCAGGACCGCGTCACCCCCCTCACCGAGGAGGAGGTCGTCGAGGTCATGGAGGAGGAGCTGGGCGTCCCGTGGGAGGACGTTTTCCATTCGATCGAGGCGACGCCGATCGCGGCCGGCACCATCGCGGAGGTCCACCGCGCGACGCTCGAGACGGGCGAACGGGTGGTCGTGAAGGTCCAGCGCCCGACCGCCAGAAGGGACATCCTCCAGGACCTCGGCCTGCTCGAGCGATTCGCCGAGAAGACCAAGCACCGCGCGGCGTTCCGGCAGGTGTTCGACATGCCGGCGATCATCGAGCACCTCTCCGAGTCGCTCCGGCGCGAGCTCGACTTCCGCCAGGAGGCCCGGAACATCGAACGCATGCGCGAGGTGCTCGAGCCGTACGACCGGCTCGACGTCCCGCGCGTGTACCACGACTTCTCGACCGACCGGCTGCTCGTGATGGAGGAGGTCCAGGGCGTCCCGCTCAAGGACATCCCCGAGGGCGCGGAGCGCAAGGACGCCGCGCGGCAGCTGCTCGAGTCGTACTACCGGCAGATCCTGCAGGACGGGTTCTTCCATGCGGACCCCCACCCCGGGAACCTGATGTGGTGGAACGACCGCATCTACTTCCTCGACTTCGGGATGGTCGGCGAGGTCGGTCCGGACGTCCGCGAGCTGCTGCTGCTCCTGCTGCTCGCGTTCGCGAACGGCGACGTGAACTTCCTCGCCGACGTGACGCTGATGCTGGCCGGCGACGAGAGCCGCGCCGAGGTGGACGTCGACGCGTTCCGGGAAGACCTCGGGAAGCTGATGGGCCGGTACCGAGACGTGTCGCTCCGCGAGATCCAGCTCGGGCCCATCCTGCAGGAGGTCACCGAGATCTCGATCCGCCATGACGTGCCGCTGCCGTCGTCGCTCGCGCTGACCGGCAAGGCGCTGGCGCAGATGCAGCTCGCGACCGCGCAGCTCGACCCCGACCTCGACCCGTTCGCGGTGGCCGGGCAGTTCGTGGTCAAACGGCTCACCGGCCAGCTCCGCGGCAAGACGAACCTCGGGAAGATGTTCTACGAGGCCCAGAAGCTGCGGGTACGGCTGGGCCGCCTGGTCGAGGCGGTCGAACGCATGACCGGCGCGCGGCCGGGGCCGAAGCTGCAGGTGCACTTCCGGGGAACCGAACGGCTGGAGGACACGATCCGCCGGGCCGGTCGCCGGCTGGCGCTCGCGATCACGGCGGGCGGCGCGCTCCTGGCGACCGCGCTCACCGCCGCGTCCGATCGCGTCGCCGGCTGGGTGCCGATCACGCTCGGCGTGGTGGGCGGCGTCCTGCTCGCGTGGCTGTTCCTCGACCTGGCCCGCCGCCAGCGGTAGCCCGCCGCGGCCGGTCGTGGCGCCGGCTACACGTCGATGTCGATCTTGTCCGGGCTGGCCGTCACGCCCGCGTCGCGGCCGCCTTCGGCGTCCGGCTGCGTGCGGCGGGTGTCGCGTTCGGCCTTCTGCATCGCGCGCTTGTTCGCGTTGCCGGTCTTGAGCACCTTCAGCAGGCGCCGCTCCACGACCCACGCGACCACGGTCATCATCACGCCGAGGATCGCGCGCTCGAACCACACGCGCGCGCGGTGCAGGCGGCCCCGCCGGTGCGGGCGCGCGGGATTGCGGCGTTTGCTCGTCGTGGCCATCGAACGGGCAGGCTACGACATACTCCGGCACGAACGGCAGCGGGGAGGTGGACGGTCGTGGGCGCGAAGACCATCGGGATCGGGCTGATCGGCGTCGGGTGGATGGGCGAGGTGCACTCCCGCGCGTACGTGCGGTGCCGGCAGCACTTCCCGGACTGCGCCGGCGTCGCCCGCCTAGTGGTCGCGGCCGACGAGTCCGCCGACCGCGCGCGCCGCGCCGCGGACGTCCTCGGCTACGAGTCGTCGACCACGGACTGGCGCGACGTCCTGGCCGACCCGTCCGTCGAGGCGGTCAGCATCACGTCTCCGAACTTCCTCCACCGCGAGATGGCGCTCGCGGCGACCCTGGCCGGCAAGGCCATCTGGGTCGAGAAGCCGGTCGGCGTGTCGCCCGCCGAGACGGCCGAGGTGGCCGCGGCCGCGGCGCGGGCCGGCGTGATCTCGACGGTCGGCCTGAACTACCGCCAGGTTCCTGCCGTCCGCCACGCGCGCGACCTGATCGCGGGCGGCGCGCTCGGCGAGGTGAACCACTTCCGGTTCCAGTTCCTGGCGAGCTACGCATCGAACCCCAACGGCGCGCTGTCGTGGCGCTTCTCGCGGGACCAGGCGGGGGCGGGGATCATCGCGGACCTCGGCTCGCACGCGTTCGACATGGTGCAGATGCTGCTCGGGCCGATCGCGAGGGTGTGGGCGACGTCGGCGATCCTCATCCCCCGCCGGCCGGTCGTCGCGGCGGGGACCGGCACGCACTTCACCGTCGTCGAACAGCCGTCCGAGCTGGGCGACGTCGAGAACGAGGACTGGTGCGCGGCAACGGTCGAGCTCGCGAGCGGCCTGCGGGGAACGGTCGAGCTGTCCCGCGTGATGGTGGGCGCGTACGCCAGGTACGCGTTCGAGGTGAACGGCACCGCCGGCGCCGTGCAGTGGAACTTCGAACGGATGAACGAGCTCCAGCGGTTCATGAAGGACGCCGCGGGCGACGACGGGCTGGCGCGGGTGAGCTCGGGGCCGCAGCACCCGGGGTTCGCGGAGTTCCAGCCGGGGCAGGGCCTGCCGATGGGCTACGACGACCTCAAGGTCATGGAGGCGAACACGTTCCTGCAGTCGGTCGCGGAGGGCGTGCAGCGTGCGCCCGGCCTGCACGACATGCTCGCGACTGCGGAGGTGCTCGACGCGGTCGCGCGGTCGGCGAAGTCGGGAACCTGGGAGGACGTCCGGCCGCTGACGTAGCCGGGTCAGCGGCCGCGGTCGCGGGAGAGCATCAACTCCGCGCTCGGCGTGAGGCGCGACCAGTCCTCCCAAACCGGGTCGTAGCCGAGCTCGCGGAGCTTCGCGGCCACCTCCTGCGGCGGCCGCGTGTCGGCGACCTCGAACTGCTCGGTCGCCTCGTCGGGGTGCTCGTACCCGCCGGGGTCCGTATGCGAGCCGGCGCTGGTATGGGTGACCCCGACCTGGAACAGCCCGTCGCGGAGCGCCGCGTCCTCGCGCGCGGACAGCACGATCCCGCCATCGGGCAGGGCGAGCCGCAGCGCGCAGATCAGCTGCACCAGGTCGCGGTCGCCGAGCAGCGTCTGCGGCTGGAACCCGGCCGCGCTCGGGCGCATCCGCGGCACGCTGACCGTGACCTGCGAGCGCCAGTACCGCTTCATCAGGAACCGCGCGTGCGCCGCCACCGCGATCGCCTCGTACCGCCAGTCGTCGTGCAGCCCGAACAGCGCCCCGATGCCCAGCCGCCGCATCCCGGCCCTCGCCGCCCGTTCGGGCCCGAACAGCCGCCAGCGGAAATGCCGCTTGCGTCCGGCGAGGTGCACCCGGCGGTACGCGTCCGGGTGGTACGTCTCCTGGTAGATCACGACGCCCTCGCACCCGGCCCGCTGGAGGCGGCGGTACTCGTCCTCGCTCCACACCTGCACCTCGATCGAGAGCTGGGGCACCTCCCGGGCGAGCAGCGCGATGCGGTCCTCGAGGAACTCCACCCCGGTCAGGCGTTCGTGCTCGCCGGTCAGCAGCAGGATCGAACGGAACCCCTGCCGCAGGAGGTGCCGCGCCTCCTCCAGCGTCTCCTCGGGGCCGAGGGTTCGGCGGGCGATCGGCAGCTCCCGGGCGAACCCGCAGTACGCGCACGTGGTCAGGCATTCGTTGGACAGGTAGAGCGGTGCGTACATCCGCATCGTCTTGCCGAACCGCGCGATCGTGAGCCGCCGGGAGGCCTCGGCCATCTGCGGCAGGCGTTCGGTCGCCGCCGGCGAGAGCAGCACGGCGAAGTCGTGCATCGTCCGTTCCAGCGGGTGGGCCGCAAGGGCGCGGTCGACCCGCTGCGGCGTTGCGTTCGCGGCGACGTCGAGCAGGTCGCCGAACGGCAGGCGTTCGATCTCGTCGGCGAACGTCGCGGTCGGCGGGGTGCCGGCGAACCCGTCGCCGTGGCGGTCGGCGGGGTGTTCGAGCGGCTTCAGCCCCTGCCCGCCGGACCGGACGACCGGCAGCGTGGACGCATGACGCTCGACGCCGTCCGGGGGGGCGTCGTTCGCGGCGTGGTCGTTCGGCGCGTCGAGGGCGGTCACGATTCGGTCACCGCGGGGTCGGCCTGTGATGTGACGAGCTTCTCCAGGAACCCTTCCAATGGGCTGGAGGCCTCGGCCTCGACGCCTTCGGGCGCGCGGCCGGCCAGGTACGCGCGGCGGCCGGCGGTCGTTCCCTCGGCGAACGCGCGCGCCATCCCGGTCGGGTCGGCGGCGACGGCGATGGCGGTGTTGACGAGCACGGCGTCGCACCCGATCTCCATCGCCTCCGCGGCGTGCGACGGCGCGCCGAGCCCGGCGTCGACCACGACCGGCACGGTGGCCTGCTCGACGATGATCCGAACCGCGTCGCGGGTCCGGACTCCCTGGTTCGAGCCGATCCAGGAGCCGAG
>DATLUW010001027.1:0-3174 GCA_035577825.1 Actinomycetota bacterium
GATTGGTCGCCCGGCAGCTGCGGAGGACCGAAGACGAAGCTGCTCTCGTCGATCGTGTAGTCGGGACCGTCCGACGGCGACACCATGTTCAACGCCACGACGTCGAACCCGTCCTCCTGCCGGACGTCAGCCCAGCAGCGCAGCGATGCCGGCGGAATCGGCCGGCCGTCCGGAGCCGGGAACTCTCCGGTGGCAGGCTCTCCGCCGGGGCCCGGGTGGCACGCCTGGAACGGACTGTTCGGGAGCCCGACTGCGGCGTCGATGGCGTCGGCGAGCGTGGCCGGCGCGCCGGGAGCGGCGACCCGCATGGGCAGCCCCGGGACCTTCGCGTCCAGACCCTGGCACACGGGCCGTACGAGAAGTGGCCCCGACCACCGTACCCGTGTGTCGTATACGTAGAGCGGGACGGTCTCGTGGGGGCCGACCTCGCCGACGGTGGGCCTCGGGCCCTCGAACCTCGGAGCGCTGTCCCAGAGCTTGTGGCCGGACCCGTCGAAGAACTCCAGGTAGCCGAACCCGATATGTGGCCGAACGGCGCGATCGGTCAGGTTGGTGAGGGTGAGCACCGCGTGGGTGTCATACCCCGGGTGCAGGGTGGCGCTCGGCACGGATGCGTTGCAGCGGAGCGTCCCTCGGAAGTTCACCGCCCATGACGAAACCGGTCCGACGGCGATCTTGGTCCGCACGACGTCGAACAGGATGGGGTCGTCGCGGTTCGTCGCGCGGAACCGGAACGCCTCCGATTGCCCAGCTCGCGAATCCGGCGCCGCGCCGGCCGTGAACTCCACGTATCCCGAATCCCCCCGGGCAAGCGTCATGGAGAACGTGCCGCGGACCACCTCCGCTGTCACGTCCTCGAACGTCGCGTACCGCAGGCGGAATGGACCTCGCCCGGCGGGCCCATGAAGGAGGAACGTCTGCGTGGAGGATCCGTTGTTCCTGATCCGCACGTAGCCGTGCCGGTCGGAGCCGGAGGGGATCACGAACGCGACCGTCTGGCCCGCCCCGGTGTCGTTGTGCACCGCGCCGCCGACGAAGCGACCGTTGGGACCTGCGATGGAGGCGGCGGGCGCCACAAGCGTGCCGGCCGTAGCCGGGAAGGCCGAAACCGATGCGAGCAGCCCGACGGCGAAGAGTCCACCGGCGAGCCTGCGCAGCCGCATGGCTGCATTGATGCATATCAGGCGGTCCCGGACAAGGGCGGAGCGGTCGGGAACCTGTGTGGTTCGCTCGCGCCCCGTGACGGGCTCGGTCTCGCGTGCCCGACCACACGTCCGATCCGCTCGTTCCCGATGGGGGCCTGGCCATCGTCTCGCTGCAGATGATCGAGCGCGCGGTTCACGGGTGGATGGGGGATCCCGGCTGCCACGAGACGTCGGCGGCTCCGAGAATCCGGTTGACGCCCACCCGTACCGGGTCGGATCCGTCGAGCCGGCTGGTCAGGATGGCGCCGCTCTCCGCCTGGTAGACGATCCGCCGACCATCCGGCGCCCAGGCGAAGTCCCAGGTTGGTATCGGGAGCCGGCGCACGCGGCTGCCATCCGCGTCGATGACCTCCGCATATCGTCCCTGTGTCTTCCCCTCGTGGATGAACAGGAGCCTGGTGCCGTCCGGCGACCACAGGGGCGTGTCGTTGAACCCGCCGAGGCGGGTGAGGGGCTTCCGGCCGGTTCCGTCCGGCCGCATGGTCCAGATCTCCCAATGGCCTCCGTCGCGGCCGATCACGTGGTGCGGGTAGGCGACCGATCGCCCGTCCGGGGCCAGGGTGCCGCCGTACTCCTCCACCGCGCCGAGCCGCGCCGCCTGCGATCCGCCCACGCCGACCAACCACAGGTGCGACCGGCAGAGGAAGACGAGGTTGGTTCCGTCAGGTGCCCACTGGGGGCAGCAGCTGATGCCGTGCAGTTCCCGAACCTCGGTGCCATCCGACCGGAACACGTAGGTGTGCCCGATGGGGTGTTCGGCGGTTCCGGTGTCGCCCGTGAGCACGAATCGCCTCCCCTGCGGCGCCCACGTCGCGGGCCCGTCGATGAACAGCTCGCGCTGCGACGCCCGGAACAGCATGTGGCGGTCGGAGCCGTCCGGCCGAACCGAGAGCAGGTCGCCCGCCTCGTCGACGAACGCGATCCGACCGTCGTGATGTGGCGTGGCCGGGACCGGCGCCGGCGGTCCGGGCGGGGGAGGCGGGATCACCCGGACCTCGCAGCTGTCCGAGGCCTGATCACCAGCGCAGCGGTCGGTGCCGGCACCGCCATTCAGCCGGTCGGGTCCCGCTCCTCGCAGGACGTCGTCTCCAGCGTCACCTTGCACGAGGTCGGCCGCATGATCCTCCAGCCGGACGTTCCCCCGGCCGCACACGTAGCGGAGCGGCTGGCGGCCTCCGTCGACCTCGTCGTCGCCGGGCCCGCCGGCGAGCCGATTCGCGCCTCGGTCGCCCAGGATCGTGTCGTCGTGGCGCGAGCCCACCACGTTCTCCACGCCGAGCAGAGCGTTCTCCCCCCAACCGGTCACCGTGGCCTCACTCAGGTCGACGATGATCCCCGCCGGCGACCGCCGGTAGGTCACGGTGTCGTCGCCCGCCCCGCCGACGACGACGTCGTTCCCGCCGCGAGGATCGAACGTGTCGTTGCCCGCCAATCCGCACAGCACGTCGTCGCCGACCGTGCCCGCGACGACGTCGTTGCCGGATGTCCCCCACGCCGTGCACGGGAGGGGCTGCCATGCGAGACCGTCGCCCGCATACAGGTTGACGAACCGGATGTTCCCGGTTGCGGGGTCGAACTCATATCTCCCGTTCTCCGCCAGGCCGTGCACGGAGACCTCGTTCGCTGGCCAGGCCAGGATGGCTCTGCCCGGCGACCACAGGGGGAGTCCGAAGCTGGGTCCCGACGGGGCGCTGCCCGAGGCCTCCAGTCGTCCTGATCCATCTGGGTGGACGATGAAGACCCGATCGTGGGCCGGCCCGGACGACTGGCGACTGAACTCGGACGTCGCGATCCAGTTCCCGTCGGGCGACCACCGGCCCTCGGCCTGATTCTTCGGCCAGGGCGCGATGTCGTGGAGATCGGTTCCGTCCGCGTTCATCACGTAGACGTCCGATCCGCAGTGCGGGGAGCACGCCGTCCTGGCAGGGTCTGGCACGACGCCGGAGAACGCGATTCGAGTCCCGTCCGG